>SUWL01000117.1 GCA_015061495.1 Lentisphaerota bacterium | reverse complement strand
CCTTGGCGGGCGCCAGAGGGGGTGCAGGGGGGGCGGCGTGAGCGCCCCCCTGCAAAGCCGGGAATGCATGCAAAGACGGCGTGAGCGCCCCCCTGCAAAAGAAACGCTGGGAATGCACACAAAGGCGGCGTGAGCGCCCCCCTGCAAAAAAATGCCCGGATGCAAGAACATCCGGGCGGGTGTCAGGCTGAATCAGCGGTAAATCAGTTCGACGCCCAATCTTGGCAGGGTGATGACTTTGCCGTTGGGAAGTTTGACTTGTGCCGGATTTTCGCCGGAATTGACGGCGATGGTCAGATTTTTACCGTTGAAGTGTTTTTCAAGCAGGCGGGCTTCGCCGGAGATCACGGTACTGGTTTCGGGGGCGGTTTTATCGCTCACCAGGAAATTTTCAGCGGCGCGCACCTCATCCAGCACCTTATCAATGGTATCGAAGTACTCCTGCGGCACGTCACTGCCGCTGAAGTCGCGGGCTTTAGGCTGGATATAGATCACGGTTCCTTTGGAACCGGCGCAGATGGAAGTCCAGACCACGTAGCGCAGATCTTCATATTTTGGCAGAGTTTTCTCCTTTTTATCCCACTGATTGCCGGGGGCATGGGCGCCGATGATTTCGATAAACGGTTTATTTTTCGTCCATTTGCTGATCCGGTCGATATCTTTGAACATGTGCAGGTGCTGATTGCGGTTGATCACATAATCATCGTGCATGAGGATATCGCATGCTGCAGGTGCGCCTTCCCAGGCGAAACTGTTGGTTTGTCCGTAGGTGGGCAGCCAGCTGACGATCAGTTTGGGTGCGGCTTTTTTGAGGAAGCGGTAAAATTCGTGATAAACCTCCATCCGGTGTCCGCGGTCGATGGATTCATCGCCGACATACACGCCGGAAATACCGGGATGTCCCTCAAGTTTGGCGACCGCTTTGGCGGTATTGTCGAGGAAGCGTTTCACCGCCCGGGAATCACTTTTGATCGCGCCTTTGACCCAGACGAAATCCGGACCGAGGTGCGGCATGGTCTGCAATCCGGCGTGCGTGGAAGCTGCCAGCAGCCGCCAGAAGCGGTTTTCAGAAATGTTCAGCCACGGGCTCATATTGCCGTTGTATTTTCTCCGGGCGAGTTCGGGGACCTGCCGGATATCGCCGTAAGCGTAGGA
The DNA here is from genome assembly GCA_015061495.1 of Lentisphaerota bacterium. Lineage (GTDB taxonomy): Bacteria > Verrucomicrobiota > Lentisphaeria > Victivallales > Victivallaceae > UBA1784. The sequence continues at coordinate 2,595 of SUWL01000117.1, read as the reverse complement.
ATAGATCGGGAAGTGCCGTTTGCCGTCGATGGCGATAAAGCCCTTGTTATCGACGGTGATTTTACCCGGAGCATCAGAAATACAGATGAAGTCATTTTCCACGGCTTTATTATTATTCTTATCGGAAACAAGCAGCTGGATGTCGTAGAAATTCCTGCCGTCGGCTGGCAATTCAAAAGAGATCGCTTTATCGCTGACTTGAGCCGTTGCCGTAAGATCTGCGCCATTGACCAGCAACTGCACACCGGCGATCCCGGAAGAGATGGCGCCGTCGTCAAAAGGGATGGTGATTCTGCCGGGGCGCTGTGCCATTCTGCCCCGGGGGGTCATGGGGGAGATCACCGGAGAAATTTTTTCATTTGCGGCATTGAAAGCGATGGTGAATGAAGCGGTTTTGCTCCACACGCCGCCGTCTTCGCCGTCAAATTTAGCTCTCCAGAACCACTTGCCCTGCCGGGGGAGTTTTTCTGCCCAGCCCCGGTATTTCAGAGCCGGATCGACGGCGCATCCGTCAAACACCAGTGTTTCGCCTTTGGGAAAAGCGGCATTTTGAGAACACTCGATGGTCACGGTTCCCGGGCGCAACTCATCTCTGCTGAAAAGGTGCCAGTTGAATTCCACGGTATCGTTGAGCAGCACGGCATTTTCAGCGGGCAGCCGTGGGGTCGGGATGTGAAATGTCTGCTCATATTTGCGGACACTCAATGCATCCACATGGATTTTGCCGACGCCGTCCACGCGCACTTCCAGCACGGCTTTGGCGGTGCCTTCGGGGGTGGTTACTTCGCCTTTGAACGGGGCGAAGTAGTGGATCGGTGCACCGCCGCCCAGATTGCCGATCCCGGGGCCGCAGAGGGTTTCGATCAACTTCCCGGCGGCATCATAACAGTGGATGCGGACCGGTTTCAAATTTGGGGTTTCACAAGACCAGTAGCGGCACATGAATGAGATGCGGTAGCGGGTATTTGCCTGCAAATCCAATGGGTGATACCAGTTGGCAAATTTCATACCCGGTTTGCATTCGGCGTAGATGCTGCCGGTTCCGGAAATTTTGTAATATTTTGAAGCGGAAGCATTGACCCGTTTCTGCCAGCGTTCATTGGTACCGAATTCAACTTCGCCGTCCAGACAGAGTTCCGGATTTTTAGCAAAGGAGTAGACGGGAGGAACTTTGGCGGCAGGAGCAAGTACAGCTTTGACAAAATCTTCGCCCCTGGTGAATGAAGCGGCTTTAAGCGGGGCAAAAGTGGAGTACTCTTCCACGCCGTTGGTTTCTTTGCGGTGGCTTGCCACATTGAGCAGGAAGGTTTTTCCCGGAACGATGCCCAATTCGGCAAGATCGACCGACCCGTAGAAAAGCCAGCCGCGAACGCCTTTGAAAATGTTGAATTTCAGGGAGTTGAAGTTTTTTGCCGCCGGATTTTTGCCGGTTCCGCCGACCTCTTCATCATAGACCGCGCCATTGACGTTGATGATGATCTGGTAAAAGTTGGACGGTTTTGCCGGATCAGGAGCGACGAAAAGAAAAATGGAATCATCGCCCCAGACGATGCCGTCACGGGTGGAAACATTGCAGAGCGACTTGCCCTCTACAGTGCGGAAAAAGCCGAAATAAAGTTTTTTCCGGTCGTGAAAAATGCGTACCTGCGTATCTTTCACGGCATCCATGGCGGGATTTTTCAACTGCACGAATCCGTGCAGTACGGCGGCGAAACTCCACGGTGCGCTATTCTGTTTGGTCAGCACATCACCTTTGATCCAGCGGTCGGCGACCTGCGGGATGGAAATCCCGTTTTCAGCGGCACGTGCCAAGAGTGCCGCCGCAAAAATAACCGGTAAAAAAAGTTTTTTCATCGTGGCAATCCCGTTATTTATTATTTATATTCGCCTTGGTAATTCTTGCTCACCAGCCAGTCGATAAAACGCTGTTTTTCGATGGCTTCCACATGACCGTCGCAAAAAGCGTAATTGACAAAACCGTTGTGTCTGCCAACGATTTGAGCATTGCTTCCCGGATGTGAGCCAGCCGTATTTTCGATATATTTGAAACCGTATTTTTCATCACTTGCTGCAGCGGAGTCACCAACCAGAATTGCCCGGACAGGATTTTTGATTTCGGACATTTTTTTCTGGCGGTTGTTGACACCGCTGTATTCGATCCGGGTCGGTCCGTAATATGCCAGTACTCCATATCCCGGACGATAACGGCTCCCATCGGCCGGTTTGAGGGTTTTGGGGCAGAAAAGCACATCCATTTTTGTCCACCAGGTGGCATCGGTACTGTCAACGGCATTGCCGGAGAACCATGCGATCGTCTGATTCCATGAACTGCAGCCGCTTACAGCGGTTGTTCCGGCACGGTAGGGATAATATTCATTATACGCATCTGCATATTGGTTAAAGGAATGCGAGAGCTGTTTGAGGTTGTTGATACAGCTGGCGGAATGTCCGCGCTCACGCGCCGAATTGAGCGCCGGCAGCAAAATCGCCGCCAGAATGGCAATGATCGCAATGACCACGAGGAGTTCAATTAGAGTAAAGCAGTATTGCTTTACTCCCTTGCAAGGGAGTAAAGCAGTATTGCTTTACTCCCTT
>SUWL01000036.1 GCA_015061495.1 Lentisphaerota bacterium | reverse complement strand
ATTGTCCGAGCCCCAGCGAAGCGACTCGTCACGGCGTAGTGAAACGAAGACGGAAGGGCGAGTTTTTCCGCAACCCGCCGCGCGGGCGGGAAAAGAGGTTTTTCCCCTCTCCCCAAACCCCACTCCCTTTTTCAAAAAAAGCGGTATTTTTTGAGATGTTATCTCCGGCGTTTTTCCGCAACCCGCCTTGCGAACGGGAAATTCAGTAAATGTAAAACTGCGGCACATCTTTTTCATAATTTCCTAACTCCTTTTTGCTTGTTGACTGTCAGTTGGACAGATTTATCCAAACTCCGGTATCTCCCAGCCCCTCCCAGCTGTGGAAAGTGAAGCAGTTGATTGAATTTTGCGCTGTTATAAATATATATGATTTTTATTTTGATGGCAATAATTCGGGGATGAAGATTTTTTTCAAAAGAATGAAGAATTTTCAACTGATCACGGAGCATTTTTCCGCACTTTGGCAATATAAAAAACGTGTCCGGCAAGCTGAAAAAGCCGGACACATTTCAAGACGGGGCAAGGTGTTGTCAAAATATAAAAATCAGCGGTTCTGCTGTTTTTCCGCTTCTTTGCGGTAGAATGAGGGCGCAGAGCCGAAGTATTTGCGGAAGGCCTTGGAAAATGCGAACAGATCAGAATATCCCGCCATCAACGCGATATCGTTGAGCGAATACATCCCGGAAAGCAGCTGGTTGCGGGCAGTATTCATCCGGTGTTCGATCAGAATTCTGCCGGGTGAGGTATTGAATGAACTCATGCACTTTTTGTGCAGTGCCGATTCGGATAAATGCATCACATGCGCCAATTCCGTTACTGACGGGTTGCCATGCTCCAGTTTATTGACCGCATGAAAAAACTCTTCCCGGAAGTTGTCCGATGAAGAATTCAACATCTTCATATCTTCCATAAACTGCAGATAGACCACCTCTGCCAGCGCACTGCGCAGGTAACTTTTTTCCGCAAAAAGCGGATTGCAGGAGTTGATCAGGCGGATCACATCCGAACAAAAACTCTTTTCCAATACACTGCGGTGAATGGAAATCTCCTTGATCTCCGGAAAAAGTTCCGGCTTGTTGCACCGCAGATAAATATGCGGACAACCGATCCCGGAAATGGTCTGACGCCGGTCAAACCAGGAGGGGATCACCGCCAGATCTCCGGAATCAACACACATCTTGCCAGCGGCACTCTCAACCGTAAATCCTGAACCATAAAGCCAATAGAAATCTATATGCGGCGTTTGACTGGTCCCGTTGCGCTCGATCATCCAATCCCCGAACCAGTGGACAAAGGATATACAGCTGATCTCCAGACGGCGGAACAGCGCCAGTTCCGGGGAAGCAACTTCCACAAAAAGACATTTGCGCTTCTCCGGAATAATACTGCGATTGAATTTTATACTGAATTCTTTCATAATGGTATGAAATATAATGCCGGCATATCACTTTTGCAAATGCTGCGGATAAAATATTTCAAAAATACAGATTTTGACATCTGAAATACAATTATTCCCATCGTAAAAAATCCAATTGCGCAGTATCTTATAACCATGCCATTCAGAGAACTGCAAGGAGAAAAAAATGCTGGAAATAACCAATCTGCGTGACGGTGCAGTGTTGAACCGCCATTTCGGTATTGAAACCGATGAATATCTGGAAATACAAGTTCAGGGTATAGCAGACCCGCAGGCAGAGGTCAAAGTCAACGGCGAGCGTGCCAGCCGTCATGACCGCAATTTTTGTGCTTCTGTGCGGTTGACAGAAAAAATAAATGAGATCAAAGTAACTGCCGACAGTTATTATGGCATAGAAGCACTGACACTCACAGTTGTCTGGGATAAAAAATCTTTCAAACGCTACAACTTTTTCTTTGATGACTGTGTTTTCTTTCTGCATTCCCTCGCTTCGAACCGTCCCGAATCGATTTTTGACGAAATGTTTCTCGGCAGATTGAAGCAGATCCATGACAAATACGGTACGTTCTTTACATTGAACCTGTTTTACCATGATGATCACCATGATTTTTCCATATCAGAGATGCCTGAAGATTACAAAGCAGAATTTCAGGCAAACAGTGACTGGTTGAAAATGTCTTTCCATGCAAAAAGTGAGTTTCCCGACCGTCCTTATCAGCATGCCGATGCGGCAAAATTAGCAGCTGACTTTGATGAGGTTTACCATGAGATCTGCCGCTTTGCAGGTAAAGAGTGCTTCATTGCTCCGACAGTTATACACTGGGGCATGACTAATCCCGAAAATTTTTCCGTCCTCAAAGCACGCGGCACCAAAGCCCTTGGCGGCGGTTTTATCGGATTGGCGACACATATAGGCGAAGAACACACCATTGAGGTAACAGACATCGGTTATCACTACGAAAAAGAGGTCGCCTGCTATATCCGCGACAGCCATATTTTCTACGACCGTTACCATGATATATTCCTCTTCGGCAGCGTAACGACCTGTAATCTGGATGAAATCGATGTGCTGGAAAAGAAGTTTGCCGATCTGGCGGCAGATCCCTACGATGCCATCAATCTGGCAAGTCATGAGCAGTACAGTTATCCTGACTATTTCAACTATCTGCCTGACCACCTTGACCGTATCGAAACCGCCTGCCGTCTGGCAACGCAGGCAGGTCACAAGCCTGCTTGGTTCACCTGCGGAATACTCGGAAATACCGCCTGGGAAAAATAACCGTCAAATAACCATCAAACACACAGGAAAGGTAAAAAATGAAAAAATTTCTTTTGCTTCTGGCAAGCGCCGTTCTGCTGCCGCTTATGGCAGTGGATATCTACCTTGCAGGAGACTCGACCATGGCGGATTATCCTGCAAAAAATGCCCCGATGACTGGCTGGGGACAGGCGTTGAGGCGTTACGCAAAAGAAGGCGTAAAAGTCCACAACCTTGCCTGTCCCGGCAAAAGTACCAAATCTTTCATTGAGGAAGGCAGATGGACAACTCTGCTCAATCAGGTTTCACCAGGGGACTATGTCTTTATCCAGTTCGGTCACAACGATGCCAACCCCAAAAGCAACAGTCGGGCAGATGCGGATACAGAATATAAGGAAAATATGCGTCGTTTTATCCGTGATATCAAAGCAAAAAAAGCGAACCCTGTCATCTGTACTTCGATCGTCTGGATGTCCTATCGCAACGGTAAAATCAGTCAGAGTGAATACTTTGGCAAGTACAGCGAAGTTGCCCGCAATGTTGCCGCAGAAGAAAATGTCGCACTCATCGACCTCAATGAATGGTCGAAAAATGAGTTGACCAGACTCGGAGCTGAAAAGGCAAAAAACTATTACATGATCATCGAAGCGGGCAAATATCCCTTTTTCCCCAAAGGCGCCCGGGATACCTGTCATTTGCAGGAATCCGGAGCCCACTTCTACGCCAAAGGGATGATCTCGCTTGCCAGAGCGCAGAAACTTGAAGTTGCAGAATTATTCAATGATACTCCAGCAGAAAAAACAGCTCCTCATAGGACAAAAGCTTCTGACGGTCAGGTGAATTTTGAGGAATCGTTCCATAAATTCGTTACTCACTCCGGTTCTGCCGCGCAAGAGGAGTCCTTCCCGTGGCGGCTTATCTGCACCAACGGTGCAAAAATTCCCCTTTGCAACGATGGAATACTCTGTTTTGACCACACGACGGGAGAACTGCGGTTATTCAGCGAAGAGCGCATTACTACCGGAAAATTCAAAATCCGCTTGCGGATCAATGAATTGATCCCTCCGTGCAATGCCTTTATCGGTCAGATTTCGATCACTCCGTGGATGAAACACGGTGCATCATTCCACTTCAACAACCCCCGACTGCGGGCAAATATTTACCTTGACGGCAAACGCCACGCCGCTCCGCCGTTGCAGAAAGGAGAGTGGCACGATCTGGAAATCATCTTTACCGAAGATACCATCACCTATCTGCTGGACGGCAAAGAGCTCTTCTCTGGTGCCGCCCCTGCGGATAAAGTTTCCAAAGCCGCGCTCATCGTGCTTAACTGCCGCAACGGCGGCAAAATAAATATGGATATTGACAGTATCAGTCTGACAGAGACTCTTGCCAATTAATCAATACACTCAATTTTAACATAGGAGAAAAAATTAATGAAAAAATTTCTTTCGCTTCTGGCAAGCGCCGTTCTGCTGCCGCTGATGGCAGTGGACATCTATCTTGCCGGAGACTCGACCATGGCGGATTACCCCGCCGAACACGCTCCGCAAACCGGCTGGGGGCAGGCATTGAAACGTTACACCAAAGACGGTGTAAAAGTCCACAACTTCGCCCGCGGCGGCAGAAGCAGCAAATCCTTCCGCGCCGAAGGACGCTGGACCATGCTGCTCAATCAGGTTTCCCCCGGAGATTATGTCTTTATCCAGTTCGGTCACAATGATGCGCATCAGGGCGCAAAAAACGCTTACCGCCACTCCGACCCCGAAACGGAATACCCGGAAAATCTCCGGCAGTACATCCGGGATGTCCGGGCCAAAAAAGCCACTCCCATCATCTGTACGCCGATCGTATTCATGTCTTACCGCAACGGCGAAATCACTCAAAGTGAATATTTCGCCAAATACAGTGCCGCCGCACGCAAAGTCGCAGCCGAAGAAAAGGCGGATCTGATCGACCTCAACCAATGGTCGCAGGAGGAGTTGACCCGGCTCGGCGGTGAAAAAGCAAAAACCTATTACATGTGGCTCAAACCCGGACAGTATAAAAACTTCCCCAAAGGCAGAGAGGATTCCTGTCACTTGCAGGAAGCCGGTGCCCACTTCTATGTGCAGGGCATGCTCAAACTTGCCAAAGCACAGAATCTTGCCGTTGCCAAGTGCTTCAACGACACCCCCGCTGCCAAACCGGCGGCACAAAAGGTAAACGGCACCGGACACATGGTCAATATGAATGAGACCTTTTACAAACTTGGGGTCGGTACCGCTTCGGTGGCAATTGAAGAGGAATCCGAAACCCCATGGGATCTGATGTGTTTCAACGGCAGCAAATACCCCGTCTGCGACAACAACATGCTCCATATCGACCACACCGCCGGTGAAATGCGCCTGATGAGCAAAGCGAAAATCGTCACCGGTACATTCAAAGCCCGGATCAGGATCAATGAAGCAGTTGGTCCGTTCAACGCTTTCATCGGACAGATTTCGGTTAATCCGTGGATGAAACACGGTGCGTCATTTCACTTCAACAACCCCAATTTGCGCGCGAACATGACCATTGACGGCAAACGCAAAAGCACTCCGCCGCTGAAAAAAGGCAAATGGCACGATCTGGAGATCCGTTACACCGACGATACCATTACCTACGTGCTGGACGGCAACGAGATCTTTTCTGCGGGTTCTCCGGCAGAAAAGGGTGCAAAAAGTGCGCTTTTTGTCATCAACTGCCGCAAAGGCGGTAAATTGAATATGGATATCGACAGTGTCCAGTTTGAGGGGTTGCGCGCTTCTGCCAACAATACTGCCGCCGAAAAGAAATATTCGGTCCCGGTGCCGACCGCCCTTGCCCCGCGCAAAACTCCCGCCGCAGCTCCGCTGCAGATAACCGTCGGCAAAAAATCTGCAACGGTCAGCAACCGTTATTTCTCCATGAAATTCGACGGCAGCAAAGATCTTATGCTCACTTCGCTGGTCAACAAATTTTCCGGGAAAGAACTGCTGGCAAAACCGACTCCTTTCTACAGCGTTTTCCTCAATCAGAGCCGGATCAAAACTGCGGATTACCAGGTTGCCGGTATTTCCCGCAAAGGTGATTCGCTGATCTTCAAGCTCAATTCAGCAGCCAGCAAAACCGCATTGACCATCAAACTGGATTTCGCCGCGGATTCTCCGGAATACTCCGCTGAAATGGTGTTGAAAAACCTCTCCGGCAAAACTCTTGAAGCCGCCGGTCAGTGGGTCATGCAAGGTCTGCAATTCAATAAAGATATTGCCAAAGACGGGATCTTTTTTCCCTTTGAATCCGGGATGGCTGGTATCCTCGATATCGAACTCAACCACGACTACGGCATTACTGCCACCATTCAGCTGATGAGCGGATTCGACACCGCCGCAGGCGGCAGTTTCTACGGCTACACCACCGATACAACCGGTTATACCAAACGCTTTACATTGATCAAAACTTCCAACGGCAGACGTCCGGCAGTGGGTTACAGCCCCATACCCAACGACAGCCGTCAGTGGCCGAAAAATATCTTTGACTACCGCAAAGGAACCTCATTCGGCTGGCGGAATTTTGAACTCAATGCCCTTCCCGGTAAAAGCACCACTTTGATCACCGGTAAATTCGGTGTCGGTGCGTCAGACTGGCGCGACGGTATCGCCTCTTACCGCAAATTCAGCAAAACCTTCCTGAAAAAACGGCATACCCCGCCCCGCTGGTATCAGGATTGTTTCATCCATCTGTCCAGTCACCCCAACAGCAACCACCATCAGATGACTCCCCGTACCCATCAGGGCGGACACTTCGATGTGGTCAACAGACGTTATGCCTATGCCAAAGCAATGGGCAAAGCGGAGAAACGCGGCTTGCAGGAGATCGCTTTCTGGTGGGATTACGGCAAAGAAAATGCCTTTCTCACCACCTTTGAACTGGGAAGAAAAAACATCACCACCGGCTGCAATTATGAGTACAATATCGCCCGGGGCGGCTTACCGGCTCTGCGCCAGGAGATCAAAGATATCCACGCAAAAGGCGGCAGACTGGTTTTCTACACCTTCCCGGAAATGGCTCTGGAAGGAACCGATCACCACCGGCTTTTCGGCAAAAAATGCGCCCAGATGTGGGCTCCCGGCGAATACAAGACCAGTTACTGCCGCCCGGGAAGAGATTTTGTACTCTGTCCCTTTGAACATGAATGGGTCGATTACTTGAGCAAAAAGTTTGCCAGGATCATCAAAGAAACCGGTGCCGACGGCTTGCGCCTGGACGTGATGGCACGCAACTATCACTGCTTCAATACCGGACACAAACATTACGACGGTTCGCTTTTCAGCAGTATGCCGGTTGATAAACTTGCCGGAGCGCTCGACCTGTTCCAGAATCGCATCGCTGAAGTCAATCCCGAAGCATCGGTCACCACCGAACACGCCGGAACCGATTACATCATGCAGTACACCGACGGCTGGTTCTCCCAGAACATCAACGGTTTTTCCGACACCGGCAGATGGGGTCCCTACCGGCTGCTGAACAGTTATCAGCTGGTTTTCAGCCGCTTCACCTTCCCGGAAAGCAAAGTCTGGATGCACACCGTCGGATTTCCCAGAGAGGGAGCAATGATGTCACTCTTTAACGCGGTCGGCTTCTGCGTCACCCGCGGTGAAGGCGAATTTGCCGCCCGCACTCTGGAGGAGAATGCCGACCTGATCGCCGCCTGTGTCGATCCGGTGCCCTACATCCCGACTCTGCATAAAGATGTGGCGGCAAACTACTTCCCTGCCCCCGGCAATGACAAAGTGCTTTACGGGGTTTACAACCGCAGTAAAAATCCGGTCAGAGCGGAAATTCTGGAAGTTGAAAATCTCCCCGGATTCCACTATATGGAGTTGTGGGCAGATAAAGAGGTCACCACCCGCGAAGTCAACGGCAAACTCCGGCTGACCGCTGAAATCGCCGGGGACACCGCCGGAAACATCGTCCGGCTGCCGCAGCTGCTCAAAGCGGAACTGCAAGCCGACGGCATGCTCCGTATCACCGTCGGCAATAAAGATGCACAATATGATGAATTGGAGCTGAAAATCGCTTATGATGAGGATAAGTTCGATGAAAATATCATCGTCTGCCAACCCTATAACGGCGAAGTTCTGCTGCCTTTGAGAAATAATTACAAAAAACTGATCATCAAACTGGTTGACGGCATTTATCTGCGCGATCAGGTCGTGATCGAAAAATGAGGTTTTGTTTATCAAAAGATTGACAAATCAAAAATAGCAAGTTTCCCCAAATGGGAACATTATAAAAAATAAGTTATCCCCAACCAACCAAAGGAGAGTCCAAATGAAAAAGTATTATGCATCGAAGTACTCTTTTAATTCAGAACAGGTTACTGTTCTGAACCGCATGCGGTTCACCCTGATCGAACTGCTGGTCGTGATCGCCATTATTGCCATTCTGGCGGCGATACTGCTCCCTGCACTCAACAGCGCCAGAGAGCGCGGCAGATCGGCAAGCTGTATCAACAATCTCAAACAGTGCGGGACCGCGTTTGCCATGTATACTGATGCCGCAGGTCCGACCGTATTGTGGAATGCCGGGGACTACGCTACAGTGTTTCTGGCGCTCGCATATCCGGATTACGGCAATTTGACCGGGCACTTCGGCACCAATACTCCGCGCGTGCTTGATCCGGAATCACTGCATTGTCCGTCCGCTCCTAAAACGACCAAAAATGACATCAACGGCCGTTACAGTGCCTATGCTGCTCCCTATGATTTAAACTATGTCATCGGCTGGAATTCCGGCTCCTTTGCCAACTACCAATCCACCAAGGGCGTCGTCGCACATCTTGCCAAGTTGAGCACAACATCTGAAGCTGTGATCGCGACCGATGGCGGTCAGACAAACCCGCTGGAAGTGTACTCCTGCTACAGCAATGCCAGCAACGTGCTGGCAGCATGGCATAACGGCAGTATTTCACAGGGCTTCGCCGACGGACACGCGGCAATGAGATCTTATGATGAAATGAAAACTTATCTGAAAGCCGGACGCAATCTCGGCAACACCGGTAAATGGACAACCGGAGCGTCGATCATCGTCGGCAACAGAGTTGAATCCTGGTAATTAAATGTTTGATATTCAAAAAGAAATTGATTTATGTGCCGCCAATGGCGGCGGAGTCGTCACTGTACCTGCCGGCAACTATCACTCCGGAACGGTTTATCTGCGCAGTAATGTAACTTTGCATTTAGCCAAAGATGCCGTTATCTGCGGATCGGAAAATCCGGATGATTACCCGGCAGTGCAGGATAAATTTTGCGATGGTGCCGACCAGGAACGGGGCAGAGCCCTGATCCTGGCGGAAAATGTCAGCAACTGCGCCATTGAAGGCGACGGCATTATTTCCGGCTCCAGTAAAGCCTTTGCTCCCGGCAGCGGCAAATATGATATGCGCCCGATGCTGCTGCGTTTCGTCAACAGCAGCAATATCCGTCTGACAGATATCCATTTGCGTGATTCAGCGGCGTGGACCTGTCATTTGCGCGGCTGTGAAAAGGTAAAAATCGAACGCATAAATATATTCTGTCACACCAATCACAATAATGACGGCATTGATGTTGACAGTTGTTCCGATGTGGAAATCACTTCCTGTCAGATAGATTCCGGCGACGATGCTGTCTGTCTGAAAAGCACCCTTGACCGCCCATGCGAAAATATCCTTATCCACGCTTGCCGGTTGCGTTCCGAAGCGGCAACGTTCAAAATCGGCACGGAAACCTACGGGGATATACGGCATGTGGTTTTCCGGAACAATACCATCGTTGACGGTGAAATGGGGGCGATAAAGATCTTCAGTGCTGACGGGGCAAATGTCAGTGATATTGAAATTTCCAATATCGAAATCACTTCAGCCACCAACCCGCTCTTTATCCGGCTGGGCGCGCGCGGCAGAGTCTACAGCGATTGTCCGGCGAAAAATTGCGGCAGTATCCGGAACATCCGGATTGATGGTCTGCATGGCAATATCCGCCACCACGCTCTGCCGATCCGTGCGGCACACCTGCCCGGAAAACAAACTCCGGAATTCAGTCACAACTGCATCAGCTTGATGGGGCTGCCGGATAAAGCACTGGAAAATATCCAACTGGATAATATCGATCTGACCTTCCCCGGCGGAGCCGATGAACCGGCATGGGAAACCATCCCGGAAAGAGCCGACGGCTATCCGGAACTTGGTTACTACGGTATTTTACCGGCATCCTGTTTCTACGGACGGCATGTCAAAAATCTGCAAACCGGCAGGATCACCAGCCGCCTTGCCGCGGCAGATTGCCGTCAGAAGAACTTCTTTACCGATGTGAATTGATCCACCGGCAAGCCGATGTGCCTGCCGTGCATACTGAAAAATCACCTCCGTCCGCTTGTGCGGGCGGTTCTTTTTGCCGGGGGCGCTCACGCCGCCCCCCAAGCACCCCCATGGCGCCCGCTAAAGCGGGATTTTTTCGGGTGGTTAGCGCGCTTCCCGGCGGGGTATGGTACATCACAACCAAATGGATAACACCTCTTTAATCCAGACTCTTTTCTTCGGTTTCTTCATACAATGTACAGTGTCCGCAAAAACGGCATTGATAAGTGACATCTTTACTAACCTTATAAGCCTGTCCCCATTTGTCGTTATGATCTTTGCGCCAATAACTCGGTGTATGACCGGTTTCAACAGATTTGATGGGGATCAGGGCATTATCCCGGTGACAATGCGGACATGGCGGCTTCAAGCTATGGTAGATCGCTGCACCGATAAGGCACACTACGCTTCCTGTGATCATAATCGACAGTCCATACTCCGGTGCTTTAAAAACGCCTACGATAGCGATGACACCTCCGGCGGCAATCAACAGCATGGAAATCAAGCGGAATGCGTGAGCGATATCCCCGCTCTTCATCGCTTTGCAGATGATTCCGAACGCCAACAGGATCGCTCCGGCAATAAGGATCAACATATCACCGCTCTTTGCAGCAAAGAAAATTCCTTTCAGAGTAATGATCGCTCCGGTCACAAAAAACATTTTTGCACAACCGCCATTATTTGCCTTGGCAGAATTCGCTTTTGCCGAAGCGGATGCTGATGAATTTTGCCGGGGAGAAGAATTTGCAGATGATTGCTGCAAGTTTTGCCGGTCGCAAGTTTGCATGCCGGCAGGTGCTTCAGCGGATTCAGACATCTCCGTCAACATATCCTGCCAGTCGACTTCAACCGTTTTGCCGCTCATAAACTCAACTCCTGCGCCGCAAAAATCCACATCGGCGATATTGGAACAATCCACATCATCGTCACCGTTGTCATAATCGACTTCAAAATCAAGCGGATCGATCCGGAAAATCATCGTTTCACCGGGAGACAGCGGTCCGGTTAGAGTGAAAGTAGTAACCTCGGAAATCAAATCGTCACCCCGGTTTACCGCCTGCAGATCAAGGTCGATATATTTTATCACCTCATTTGAACGATTGGCGATGGTCACTTCTGCAGCCAAACCGCAGTTTTTCAATTCCCCCGCATTCATATCCTCCAGCGGCAATATCTCATCGTTGTTTGCCATATCACAGGTGCCAAGAACGATGTCCAACACCTGAATCGGCGAGGTTTTATTCCGGCGGGGCGGTGCCATTTTTACTTTGGAGGCAGCTTTTTCCACTTTGAAGTTGTGTTTGCACACCGGGCAGGCAGCTTCCATGCCGATCCAGTCGGAATCCATTGTCAACTCACTTTGGCAGTGCGGGCAACTCTGATTGAATGATGCCATGTTATCGCGTCCTTTGTTATAATTTCCTTGCTAAAGCCATAAATATCAAATGCAGTTTGAGAAAAATTGCCAGCAGCATAAAAATCACGCTGCAATTCCCGAACATTCTCATTGCAGCTCCAGCTTCTCCATAACGATCGATACCGCGTTCCAAACCATTTGCCATATAATAGGTATTAACTGCAGTCTGATAACTGGAACTGCCGACTGTAACTTCTCTGGAATAATAATCACGGCTGCTTGCTTGAGATTTCGGCAGACCCACGCCATAGCATTCGCCGTCGCCTACACCATCAATATCAGTAAAATAAGTCACGACCGATACTGCGGCACATATGATCGACAATATCACCAATACCACGGCAATAATATTTATGTTCTTTTTCCTGCGCAGAAACAGATACTCTGCGGCAGCGGTGTTATCCATCGGCATCAGCGGTGATGGTGCAAACTGACTGTTCCCGGACGGCATTGCCGGAGGAGGAGCAAACTGACTGTTCCCGGGCGGCAGCGGCGGCGGGGGCAGAGTATTACTTTTCTCCAGAAAAGGGACGGATTGGATTTTCGGAATGTTTTTATCCGGAGCAGTCACCTTGAATGACTTTTTACACTCCGGACACTCAACTTCCATGCCAAGCCAATTGGAATCCAGTTCCAATTCTGACTGACAAAACGGACAACTGCTGGTAAATCTGGACATATCACTTCTCCTTTTTTTATATCGTGATCAGTTGTTTCAGTTTTTACCATTATTTCAGTGTATAAAACAAGGTATCGTCGGAGACTTTTTTAAACTCGCCCCACCAGGCGATTTTATCCGTCAGAGAATATGCCAGCCATATATAATTTCCATCCGTCAAATCAGGAACTTTCATGTCTTTAAGCAAACTGTCAAATATGGAAAAAATAAACTTATGCCGGTTTTCCTGCAAAAGAGAACCAAGCAGGCGTAATGCTTCCTTTTTGGAATTTAAGGCTTCTGATCTGGCATCGTAGACAGCTGTTGCACTGACATAGTTTCCATGGTCTCCCGCCCATATAGCAGCCTTGCGTTGAGTTTCCAGATTTTTAGCTTTTTGTTCATTGATCCGCCAGTTATTTATCTCGCCGGAAATCAATGAAAAAGTATTTTTCAATCCGCTGTCAGATCTGCATACAATATAAGTAAGTTTGTAACAGCGGGGATTGCTGAAATATATATAACGGCACATCTCACGAATAAACCGGAGCTTTTTTTCAGCTTTGGGCACATCCGGATGCGACGGATATTTTTTGATGATCGCCCGCAAATTTCTGATTGCGACAGAATATGATACCTTATCTGCCTCATCCAGAACCCGTCTGAATTCGGCATCGATCGCCTGCTGTTTCAATGCCTGTCTTCTATCGCGGATCTTTTGATTCACCTCTCCTGCACGACGGTGATCGGGATATTTTTCAGCGATTTTCATAAATCTTTTTATCGCATCATAATGCGACAATTTTTCAGCATCGGCAAACGCTTTATCGAATTCGGCATCGATCGCCTGTTGTTTTTCAGTTTCTTTGTATCCGGCGATTTTTTTATTTACTGCGTCAACCTGCCGGTGATCCGGATATTTTTGGATAATTCCCTCCAGTATTTTGACAGCATCAGTCGCCGATGCCCGTTCCGCATCGGCGAAAGCCTTGCTGAATTCGGCATCGATCGCCTGTTGTTTGTTATTTTGAGCCGCCTCCATCTGCGTATTTCCTGCGGATGTCCCGGAAAAGGCAAAAATGACAATGATCACCACAAGCAGCAGCAGTGCAATAATGCCGCCGATAAGCAATTTTGTTTTTGACCGTCCGCGTGACATTTCCGGAGGCGGATAACCGGGAGATTGTCGCGGCAGAGGCGGAGACGGCGGCGGCTGCCGCCCGGCAGCCGGGGCTGATACAGTCACATTATTATGACAAACCGGACACTCGACGGTCATGCCGATCCAGTCGGAATCCATTATCAATTCACTTCTGCAATGCGGACAACTCTGATTGAATGATGCCATTTCATCTCTCCATTTTACACTATTTTGTTCACAGTAAACACCGGTTCTTTTACTATTATATTCCCCGGGGGAAACAGTTATCTTACAGCAATATTCAAAAAAAAATCGAAAATTTTTCAGAAAAAATTTTTTTCTCAAGGAAAAAATATTTCCGGCTTGACATTTCCCCTCCGGTGACCTATGTTAAGAAACCGTCCATGTTATCAAGAGGAGTTTTTCGTTATGTCATCATTGCCGGAAACCGGAGAAATTTTTTCCGGCTGCCAAATCCTTGCCCAATGCGGCAAAGGCGCTTACGGAGTGGTCTTTCTGGCGCGAAATCCTCTGGGGCAAAAAGTGATCATCAAAATCGTCACTTCGCCCAAAGGTTCTGAACGGGAACTCAAAGGCTTGCGCAACTATATGGCGGTTTCCGGTAAACATCCCAATTTACTGCACATATTCCACATCGGTGAGTTGGATGACGGATTCTACTATATCATGGAAGCCGCCGATAACTGCAATGATGACGCAAATAGTTATCTGCCGGCTACCCTGGGCAACCTTTTCCGGCTCAAAACGGCGTTCTCTCTGACCAGAGCCGTGGAGATCACCAAAGAACTGCTCGGCGGACTGAAAGTCATGCATGACGCACAACTCATCCACCGGGATATCAAGCCGGATAACATCATCTTTGTCAACGGCAAAGCCAAACTTTCCGATCCCGGGCTGGTCGCCGAAGTCGGCAAAACCACTTCGCTGGCAGGTACCATCGGATTCATCCCCCCGGAAGTCGTCAATGAAGGTGCCAATATCGATCAGCATGCCGACCTCTATGCTGTCGGCAAAGTCTTTTACTGCATGGTCACCGGCAACTCCCCCGGTCAATATCCGCATTTGCCGATCGACATGCAAGTGGCAGTGTGCCGCCAGATCCATCCGGCACTGATCCGGATGTGCAACCGCAACCGCAGCAAAAGATTCCGCAGTGCCGATGAATTCATCCACGGTCTGCCGGAAAATATCACTCCTCCCACCTGGCTGGATAAAATCCGGGAAAACTTCCGTAACTGGCGCATCTGCAACCGGGAATTGTGGAGATTTTTTCTGTTTTCAGTGATCGTGCTGATAATAATTGCCGCAGCACTGACGGCAATATTTTTTCACCGGCACCACCGGCAGCAGATCGCCCGCCGAACTGCCGCTGAAAAAGCTCAACAGACGACCGCAGCTCAACTGGAGAGCGTTTCCTCATTCAACACCCTTATCGGCAAACGCCGGGAACTGCTCAAACTGCAAATACAAAGTTACCTGCCGGAAAAATTTGCCCGATTCCAGGAAAACTTCGCCGCTTTTGATGCCGCTTTGAAACAAAATGACCCGGCACGATCCGCCCGACTGGCGCAATCATTGCGGGAGTTTCTGGGAAGTTGCGCACTTTCCCTGATCCCTGCCCTGCCGCAGGAAACCGGGGATTTCACCGGCGGCATAGGAGCATCCGGAGCAATGCACGGATTTTTATCAACTCCGCTTGCCGCATTTTTAAGTGACAGCAAACGCAATGCCCTGCAACAGAAACTTGCCGATTTTGACCGCAAACTTTACCGGGGATGGGGCGGATTTACCAGCGGCAAAAACCGCACCACGATCCAGGAATATTATCTGCCGGTGATCTTCGTGCCGCCCGGAGCGGTAAAAATGTCCCATTCCGGAGAGGTGGTCAAGATTCCTTACTCCTTCTGGATCGGCAAACATGAAGTACTGCATGAGAATTTCACCTTATCTCTGGGCATCGCACCCCAGAAATCCCCCCATCCCAATACTCCGGTGGAGAGAGTCGCCTGGAATGACGCACTCTTTTACTGTTATATCCTGACGATGCGGTTCCACCACGCCGGAATTTTGCCGCCCGGATATATCGTGCGCATGCCAACCGAGGCAGAGTGGGAATTTGCCGCAAAAAATGCGTGGATGGGCGCAGATGAAACACCCTTATCCGAAATGGCGGTGACCCGGGAAAACAGCCTTGACCGTACTTCACGACCGGGAAGCAAAAGTGCCAACTCTCTGGGATTGTGGGATATTTACGGCAACGTGGCTGAAATGGTCTCCCCCATCCATCCGACCGCCATGCAGAATTCTGTCGTGGTGCGCGGCGGTTCATTCAAATCCGCCGTTTCCCGATGTGACCGCCGGTTTGAATATCTCAAATACCAGTTCATGCCGGATGATATCGGCTTCCGCGTAGTCATTGCACCGGGAACACCGGATTACTTCGATGATCAATTTTTCCTCTATGGCGCAATGCAGACCAGATACAACGGTAATATTTATGAACTTGTCGGAGCAAATTCCGGAGCATTCACCTGGCGCGATGCGGATATGTTGAGCCGCCTGACCGGGGGGAAACTGGCTGAATTTGATCAAATTTCTGATATCGGCACTCTCCGGAAAAAACTGCCGCTGCTGGGAGCGTGGCCCACATTTATCGGCGGAATCCGGCGCAATGGCACATGGCTCTGGCAAAGTTCCGGGAAACCGGTCGATCCGTCTTACTGGCAGGAAAATCCCGCCGGACAAGCGGGCAATTATCTGACATTGAACGGCAGTTCATGGCGGGCGGTAAGCGATTACAAATCGGCGATATTCCTCTGCCAATGGGACGAAAAAGAGTATGCCGCACGCAACAGATATTGGCAGGACAACCCGTCAAAAGTCCCCGGGATCATGCACCACTTCATCTACGGGAAACGCCGCTATTTACTGATCGATTCCAGTATGCTCTGGTATGGAGCAGCAAGATTCTGCGAATTACTTGGCGGACACCTGGCGTCTCTGGATACTCCGGAATTACAGAAATATGCAGCTGCCCAGTTGGCAAAATTTCCCAGGGAACGTATTCTGCTCGGCGGATACGCGAAACGGGACAAATGGTACTGGTTGAGCGGCAAAGAGATCACCCTGCCATTGGCAAAAGATGATTACAATCCCATCCCCAGCTGCAACCGCAATTTCGTCACTTTGCAAAACGGGAAATTCTGCAACAGTCAGTTCTCATCCTCATTACTGTGCGAATTGGAAATAAGTTCAGACTCTTCGCATTGACGGTAAAAAGTGATAAGTTTTTCCAATTTTTTCATACAGCGGGAACGGATGACGTAAATATTATTCCGGCTTTTGCGGGTGATCTCACTGATTTCAGAGATTTTCCGGTGCTGGATAAAGAGCATGTAAAACACCTGATATGATTCGGTATCGACTTGAGATTGCAGATCTTGCATCGCCTTGCCGATGATAAAATCCTGCCACTGCGCCATGTATATCTCGTCAATGCCTTCCGGATACTTCAACTCCATTGCCGTGGCGGTCAGTTTCCCCGGATCCGGCGGGCGGCGGCTGAATATTTTCATCGCCGCATAATTGGTGATTTTCGCCAGATAACTGCGGAATTTCCCCCGAGACGGATCATAAAAAAAGGAATCCACCTTTTTCCAGAAAATCACCATAACATCCACCATCAGATCGTCACACTCTTCTCTGGTCAATTTGCGCTGCTTGCCGATAGCATGGATCATTCCGGCATATTTGCGGTAAAATTCATTCCACGCCGCATCGTTTCCGGAGCGGATCTGCCGCAGAAAACTGCTGTGGGTGGTGTAGGAAACGGTACTCCTCTCAAACTTCCGGAAACGACTCATTATCAGGCAATGTCCCAATTTTTGTAAAATTTGCATTCAATATCCGTTGCTTGCAATAATCGCAAACATAAGAATATATCACAATCATTATGATTTGTCAACCACTCAATAACGGTTTGATCCTGCTGGATCACGGCAATACCGTCAAACAGGTCAAAAATGCTTGGGCATGGGAATACCCACCGGTAATGTACGACAGTTCCAGACTGACGTGTAAGAAGCCGTCGCATTTGCCGGAAGTACCGCTGGTACCGCACTGCAGTTCAGGCACACGCCGCCGGAACGCATCCGGACTGCACCCGGTTGCGGATTTTTCCGGCTCTGTGCTGAAAAGAAAAGGTACAGAGCCTTATTTTCCCATATTCAGCATCAGCAGAAAAATTTGACCTTGGCTCCCCATGCTTCGCGGTGATCATAAGTGGGCAGACCATCGACGACATGCAGCAGCAGATAATTGTATCCGGCTTCAACCTCGATCGGGAACCAGAGCGGATGCATAAATTCAGCCTCCATCAACGGGGGGATCTCCAATACTTTTTTACCGTTGATAAAACCGCATCCACCGTCGCTGAGCATGGCACAACACATGGCTTTCCCGGATTTTTCAGCGAAAAATCTGATTTGCAGATACGCTCCGCAATATCTGGTTTTACGGTAAAAGCGCGCCAGATCATAATAACCATCCCGGTCTATCCGTATTTCCCCGGCGATATCCCGGAACGCCATCGGATCAAGTTTCTCCGGGTGTCCGGCTTCTGAATCACTTACGGTATATGCGGAAAGAATCGGCAGCTGTGTCCGTTTCACTCCGTCCGGAAATGCCGTCAAACGGGTTTCTGTCGCTCCGAATGGAACCAGATGCAGCAGAGTTTCCTCTTTTTCCGGGGTGCAGAAAAGCGGTACTTGCGGAGTGTAACGCTGCTGATCGAGTTCGGCGAATGCGCCCGGAACACGCCGGGCAGAAATCTGCAGAAATTCAGGCGGTGCATCAAACACATATTTTTCGGCGTTGGCATTGGCAACCACTTTGGCTGCGGTTTGCGGGGCGACCGCATAGTTCCATGCCGAAACCGGTTCCATGATCAGCGGAGTGAAACGTTTTTCCGGTTCCTCTTTACGGCACGCATTTCCAACCGGCAGGGAATATACCAGCGCACCGCGCTCAAACCAGCTCCACTGGCGGTCAGAATACTGGCGGACATCAAGTGCAAAATCAAGGACAAGTTTATCGTTGTTCCGCAGTTTTGTCTGCAAAAATTCACCATTGATATTGTCCGGAAGCGCAAGGACTTCGCCGTTGAGTTTGATTTTCACCCCGCTGCACCATTGCGGGATGCGCCATGAGAACGGCAATTCTCCGTCACCGGTCAAGCGGCATTCAAAAGTGATTTCCCCTTTGAATGGATATTCTGTATGCTGAATGATCTGATATGATCTTCCCTGATAAGTGCCGCTGACATCGCCCGGACCGAAATAAACTGCCACCGGGGCTCCGTTTTCATCAGCCATCCACATCCGGCTGACGAAATTCGGCATTGCCCGGTGAACATTGCCGGGGCAGCAGGCGGCGAAATGATCCGGACGGTACTGACGCAGCGGAGCCTGTCCGAACAGAAATGAACTGCTGTTGGAAAACGGCGTTGCCAGAACCTGATTGGGAGCAGACAAATACTGCAATGCGGAAAAATCTTTGGTAACAGCTCCCGGCAAAGCATTGTAGGCAATTTTTTCCGCCTGATCGGCATATTTTCCGCCGCCGCCTGCCATCAGGAAAAATCCCAGTGAATAGAGGGTATCGGAAATAACACAGGTTTCATAACCGGTTTCCGGATCACGTCCGAAAGCATGTTCCACCGAACATGGCACTCCGGAGATCTGTCCGTGCATATCCATGACCAGCTGCCATGCCCGGCACGCCGCATCAAAATAACGTTTATCACCGCCTGCCATATAGAGCATGACCGGCAATTTGATCTCTTCACTTAAAGTCACACCGTGGAAAACTATATTGTGATAATTTTCCAGAACGTTCATTGTCAACGCTTCCGATGCGTAAATTTTGTCCCGGTGAGTGTTGAATATATCATACGCCTGAAATGCTTTTTCGATCAGCGAATTATCCCCGGTACGCGCGGCAATATCAAGCAATCCTTCGATATTGGTGATATTACGGCTGCCGTCGCCGATTTCGGCGGCGGGCACCTGTCGGTAATGCTCATGGAATGCCCCCAGAACATTCTCATCTCCGGTGACATCCAGATACGCCCGTACTGCCTTGTAAAACACCCCCATCGGCCATTCGGAAGAGTATTTATAACACTCGCCGCCCAAGCGGCAGCCGATGCGGTGAGCCAGCAGATAATCCAGATTGCATTTGAAAAAGCCGGTCATCTCTTCATTGCCGGTAAGCAGCCCGAGCCGCAACAATCCATCCAGCATGTACCCGGTTTGCTCATAGGGCCACCAACGGTTGGCCCCCGGAACCGGACAGGGCTGTCCACGGTAATCAAGTTCCCGGAATTCAGCCTGAATGACCCCCTCCCAGCAGCAGGTGTTGAAAGGATATCCCTGCTCCTTGACATTACCGGAAAGTCCCGACACCTGACGGTCCAGAAATTCCCGGATGAAACCGTGCGGTTTGATTGTATTCAACGGCAACTCGTGGAGTTTGACTGTAACTGTATGAATTTTTTGACTGCCCATAAATGCGCCTCGTGATATTAAGATACCGGTTTTTTACCTGATAACAAATATAGCCGGATATCCGGAATAAAACAAGACTGATTTCGTCAAAAATTAGCACAATACAGTCAAAGTTTTTTAGCGATATCCCGACGGTATTCCCGCGGGGTCTGTCCGAATTTGCGGCGGAACAGGCGGGCAAAGTAATTCTCATCGGTAAAACCGGCTTCTCTGGCAATATCCGCCAGATTGCGGCTGCTGTCAAGCAATTCACCGGCGGCATGCCGGAGACGGATGCTCTGGATATAACCGACCGGAGTCATTCCGGTGGCAAGCCGGAAGTGACGGAGAAATGTTGATTCTGACATATTCGTACGCCGTGCCAGCTGACTTAAAGAGAGCTTGTCTTTGAAGTGGCGGCTGATGTAATCCATGCAATCTGCCATCCGGGATTGATCGTCCTGCACCGCAATTTTTTCATTGGCATTATACCCGGTAAGCAGCAGCGGAATGACCTGACAGAATGCACCGAAAACAGAAAGATTGTAGCATATTTGCCGGGATTGCTGGATTTCCCACGCCCGGAACAAAATCTTTTTCAATTCCTCAAGAATATCTGCCGGCAGAGAAAACTTGGGGTAAAAACGTTTTTTACGGTAATAATCCGGATGGATGACAAATAATGCTGAAAATCCGGGATTGCGGTAAATTTCCCGGTATGGTATCGGAAGCTGGTCAAAAATAAAAATAAGATTCATCAGCTGCTTATTACATTCATCCGTGTAACAATGCGGGGCTCCGGCCGGAATGACGACCACATCTCCGGCATGAAGCCGTACCGAACTGAATTCGGTAAGATAAGTGGCTTCCCCGCTGAACATGATCGCGATTTCGGTAAATTCATGAGAATGAACCCCCAGTTCTGAACTGGATTCCGTGTAACGGACCCGGATGGGAAGTTTGTTTTTTTCAAACACATTTGCCAAAGTCAGAATATTGTTTCCAGCCATATTGCCTCCGGTAAGCTGCACCGTTTTACAAAACTTATTTCACATGCCCCCCAAAAAACTGTTTCAGTACAAAAAAGTCATACCGAACCGTCCAGAAACTAATATATCTGCGATTCCGGTTTTTTCAAGCCGTTTTATATGCGGTTGCCAAAGCGATTCAGCTTGATAACGGCACATTTTTCCGACCTCAAAAAGCATTTGACGGTATTGTACTAATATTTGACGGCATCATCCTTGTCATATCCGGTGTTTTGAACTATATTTATTACTGTTGACATTTATCACTGATGCATTTACATAAGGAGGCTTTGTATGGCAAAAATAGTGTTGGTCGGTGCCGGTGGCGTAATATTCAGCCAGAATTTCATGAAAGATTTTCTGATGTCGGAACATCTGACAGATTCAACTCTCACACTTATGGATATTGATCGTGAGCGTCTTGCCAATGCGGAAAAGATTTTTCACATGCTCGCCGCAGAGTTGAACTGCCCGACTCGCCGCATGGAAGCGACAACAGATCTCGAAAAAGCTCTGAATGGTGCAGATTTTGTACTAACTGTTTTCCGCTCCGGAACCCTTGAACACCAGCGTATCGAATACGAAATTCCCGCCGCTTACGGGGTGAAACTGGTCGTGGGGGATTCCATGGGGCCCGGAGGAATTTTCCGGGGATTGCGTACCCTGAAAGATCTTTTCAACGTCCTGAACACCATGGAAAGAGTCTGTCCCGGAGCCGTGCTGCTGAATTATGTCAACCCGATGTCCATGAACACCATTGCGCTCTCCCGCTGTGCGCGTACAGTAAAAGTTTACGGTTTGTGCCACAGTGTGCAGAGTTTGCGCAGCACACTGGCGCAATATCTGAATGTCCCGGCGGATGAATTGGAATATTTTGCCGCCGGAGTGAACCATCTGGCATTTGCCCTGAAACTTTCCCACCGGGGCAGAGACCTTTATCCGGAATTGCGCAAATTGATCGATGATCCCGGAATTTATCATCAGCAGAAAGTACAATTTGAAATACTGCGTCACTTCGGCTATTATCCTACCGAAGGCAGCGGACACAACAGTGAATATCTGCCGTTTTTCCGCAAACGGGAAGATCTGCTGAAAAAGTTTTGCTCCGTAACCTGGGAATTGCCGGATGATGATATCAAGTGGTCGGCAGTGCAATCCGGTGAACCCGGTGCATCCGTAGAATGCTGCCGGCTGCTGCAGATCCGCAATGAAAAAAATATCGCCATGTATCTCAATGGAACTAAAAAATTTGATCTGAAACGCAGTCATGAATACGGCATGCAGATCATTGAGGCGATTCTTGCCAACAAATTGTTTCAGGCTAATTTGAATGTGATGAATCACGGTCTGATTCCCAATTTGCCCGCACATGCCGCCGTTGAAGTTCCCTGCCTGATCGACGGCAGCGGCATACATCCGTGCCAGATACCGGACTTCCCGGAACATCTGGCGGCATTGGACAGAAATATGACCGGAGCGCAGATATTGGCAGCACAGGGAGCGGTTTCCGGCAAACGCGAAGATATTTTTCACGCACTGGCGGCAGATCCGCTGACCGCAGCAGTGTTGTCACTGGATGAAATAAAAGAAATGTGCGGAAAAATGTTTGATTCACTCGCCGATCAAATAGATGACAGGTTTCAAAAAAATGATTGATTTACTTCAAATTGATTACCAGGACGGCAATGCAGTCGTGTCCGGAAATGCTCCGATACGGTTTTCGTGGCGGGCATTGACCGGGCAGGATAATTACCGGATTCGGATATTTGAAGCATCCGGCAGCAAAATCTGTGCGGAAAGTCCCGTTATTTCCGGCAACAGAAATTTCTGGATTTATGATGGAAACGCACTGGATGCCGAAACCTCATACTGCTGGGAAGTGGCTCTTAACGACGGCAAATATACTGCCCGGTCAGGTTTCCGTACCGCTCCGCGATTCGACGAGAGCAAATGGATCGCTGAACCGGCGGGACGGGAATCCCGACATGACCGGGTCGCGGTATTCCGGAAAGATTTTGAATTAACTGAAGTACCGCAGGATGCCATTCTGCACATCACGGCACTGGGATTATACCGGGCGGAAATCAACGGTGTCCGGGTGGGCGACAGTTTTATGACTCCGGGTTGGACAGATTATTTTCACCGGGTTCCCTACCAATCGTTTGATGTGACAACTCTGCTGCATCCGGGCAGCAACCGCATTGAAATTGTCCTTGCCGGCGGCTGGTATTGCACCCGGATAGCGACCATGTGGCTTGCCGCGGATGAAATTTACGGAGATACCCCGGCATTGCGTCTGGAATTGCGCGGAACACTCTCCGGCAGACGCAAATTGATAACCGGTTCAGATGAGACATATCTGGTTGCTGCGGAGTGTGAATTTGCCGCCTCTGATATTTATGACGGTGAAACGGTCGATTATTCCCGCGTCCGGAAAAATTTTCAGCTCTGCCGCACCGTGGAACGCAATGTAAAAATGTTTCCCAATCCGATGCCGGAAGTCCGGACGATCCGCCGGATAGCTCCGGTGTCTGTCCGCAAATGGAGCGATAACCGTTATATTGTGGACTTCGGGATCAATCTTACCGGCAAAGAAGAACTGCATTTGAAACTGGCAAAAGGTCAGACCGTTACGGTAACTCATGCTGAAGTTCTGAATGATGAGGGGGATGTTTATACCGAAAATTTACGCAGCGCACTGGCTCGCAGCAGTTTCACCGGAGATGGAACGGAACGCACCATGAGTGTGGAATTCACCTTTTTCGGGTTCCGTTACATCGCGGTGGAAGGGGTGACTGAATTTACCGCCGATATGGTAACGGCATTGCAGCTCCACACTCCGATGCGGGAAAGCGGCAGTTTCCGCTGCTCCAATGAATTGCTCAACAAGCTGTATGACAATATCATCAACGGGCAGAGATGCAATTATCTGGATGTTCCCACCGATTGTCCCCAGCGCGATGAAAGACGGGCATGGCTGGGCGATGCCCAGGTATTCATGCCGGCAGCAGCATTTAATTTTGATGTGGCGGCATTCATGAGCCGCTGGCTGGAGGATGTGGATCTGTGCCGGAACGAACATGGTGAATATCCGCCTTATGCGCCGTTTCATTCGTCCAGAAAAAAATTCCGTGCCGGAGCCGGCTGGGCAGATGCAGGTATCATTTGCCCGGCGGAATTGTACCTTTACTACGGAGATACAGCTTTTCTGACCTCCCATTATGAAGCGATGCACCGGTATATGATGCGCCAGATCGAAACAGCGGATAACTTCATCCGCTGTGTGGACGTTTACCGTGACTGGCTGAATCTGGGGGCGGATACGCCGCCGGAATTGATCTGTACAGCATATTTTGCCTGGGATGCCGCAGTGATGAGCAAAGTAGCCCGGGTACTGGGTAAAACCGGTGACGCCGGATTCTTTGCTGAACTTTATGAAAATATCTGCACGGCATACCGCAAAAAATTCATCAATGCCCAAGGAATGCTCTCGGTTGTGACTCAAACGGCAGCGGTGTTGAGTCTTGAATTCGGACTGCTCCGGGGCAAAGATGCCGAAATGGCGGCAAACATGCTGCGTAATGACATTGTCAATCACCGGGCGATGCATCTTTCCACCGGATTCCTCGGTACCCCCCGGCTGCTTCATGCGCTGGCGCGCAACGGTTACCCTGATATCGCCTATAAACTGCTGGAGCAGACAACATATCCGTCCTGGCTTTACACCGTGCTGCACGGAGCAACGACGATGTGGGAGAGATGGAACAGCTGGTCGGAATTCGACGGTTTTGCAGACAGCAGGATGAATTCATTCAATCATTATGCGTATGGTGCAGTCGGTGAATTCATGTTCAATTATGTCGGCGGCATCTCTCCGGTATGGGAATATCCCGGTATGGAAAAAGTATTGGTCGCGCCCCGTCCCGGAGGCACACTTACTTTTGCGGAGGTCGAATACGATTCCCGGCGCGGCAGAATTTGTTCATCATGGTATCGCAACGGTCAGGAGACCACATACCGGATAAGGATACCTCCAAATACCATTGGAATAATTGATATCGAAGGTATGGACAAACATGAAGTATTCGCAGGTGAATATGAGTATATTATTGCAACGAAAGGAGATATGGCATGAAATACATCAAATGGACTTTTCTGGTGTTTTTGCTGACAGCAGGATTTCAGATGCTGGCGGTCGAGATTGATATCCTCGAATTACGGCAGCCGAATCTGATCAAAAATCCGGGTTTCGGCAATCTGCAGCGGCCGAAGTGGCTGCCGGAACATTGGCAGTTTGAGAATTGCTCGCAAAAAGCCGGTTTTGAATACAATTTCAAAAACGGGGAAGCGTATTTATTCACCTCCGGGCGTCTGTTTGGCTATTTTCTTCAAAGCGGTATCCCGGTAGAGGAAGGCAAACGCTACTATATCGGTGCCCAAGTCAAATTGACGACTACCACTTTGATGTGGATTCGTACTACAGATTATCATGACGGTCTGGATTCTCAAAATCACCCCCGGAGCAATACGAATTTTTTTGCCTGTCTGCTGCGTCCTGAACAGGGTAAAGAACTTTTTGATGAGTTACAATATTTCATCGATCCCGCGCTGTTATTGAAATTCGGTGATAAAGAGTGGACCGTGTGCGAATCCGAATTTGTCGTCCCCAAAGGTAAAGGTGTCAAAACTTACACTTACCGGATCGGTTCTCTCGGCGGAGAAGAGGGCTGGCTCCGGGTCAAAGAACCGGTATTCCGGCTGGCGGAAAGAAATCTGACCGTAACGGTACGGGGCAAAAAATGCCGGGAATTGGTACTTTTTCACAGCAATGGTGTCGTCATGGAACGGCACAAATTGGATCCGGAGGCAGCATCTCAAAAAGTGGAGTTGATCCTGCCGTCTACGATTTCAAGTTACTATATGGAAATTGTTGATGATAACAATCAAAAATACCGGAGAAGTTTATAATGAAAAAATTTCTGACAGCTGCCGTTATATTTGCGGCCATATTGACTGGATGGGCGGTTCAGGCAAAGCAGCATCCGGCAGAATTTCCATTCGCCGGCAACTCTCTCATCCGGGTGATCAATGCCAAAACCGGTAAAATTCTCACCGGCAAATATGAAAACGGTGTTTTTACATGCTCCTCTTTGCAAATCAGCATCAAGCCGGAAAACATCGGTAAATATTCTCTGGCAGAAATGCGGTTTTCAGTGAATAGCGACGAACGCTTCTTTCTGACCGTGGAAGTGGAGAAAAAAGACCTGGCGGCAGAAAACTTTTATAACGGAAAAAATGTCTGCCGGGTGGAAAAAGATAAACACGAACACAAAACCATGCTGGATACCTTCCCGCTGGCGGCAATATGGAATAAGCGGACCGGATTTGCCATCGGTATCGCACCGACAACAGTTGCATCCTATCTTTATTCATCATTTGACCCGGCAGATAAGAAATTCATCTACCGCACCCATGTTGTTGCCGACAACAAAAGAGTGCAGAATGTGGATGTCGTCGCTGCAGAATTTGAACCCGAATTCGGTCATTGGCAGGCATTGGAAAACTACTACGACGCCTACCCGTCCTATTTCCGCCCTCATCCCGGAGTGGATGAAAGGATCTACGGAGTTATGGGATATTTTCTGTCCGCACATAAATCCCGGGATCTGGAAATCAACAGCGGACGCCATTTTTCACTGCAGCTGGAGTGGACATACGCACCGTTTGTGGAGGCGGGGAACTGGTATACCAACAAAGAGGATTGGATCCAGGGCACTCATATTTGCACTAATTATGATGCTTTGCGCAAGCACCGGGCAGTAACGTGGGATGAATACCATGCCGCCCGGGTAAAACAGTTTGAATCCGGAGACCGGCAGGCATCAATGTATCACTATCTTCTGGTAAAAAGCATCAACCGCAAAGTCGCGAAGAAATTCAATGATGCCATCACCCGGGATGAATTGGGCAGAATATCCAAAAGCGACGGCATGCATCAGACCCCCTGGGAAGTCGGCAAAACAGTTGCGGTCTTTCCCTATGGATCAAAATTGCGTGAACATCTCGAACATGAAATAGCGGAAATAGTTGAAAATTATAAAGTTTCCGGTTTCTCCTTTGACATGGTCAATTACAATTTGAACAGTTATGCTCCATCGCAGATCGAATACGCCGTCGGACGGGATTTTGATAAAAAATTCCAGGTATTCACTCCCGATACGGTCGTACCGATACCGTTTGCCCACTATATCCACTCTTTGAAAAGAGATAACAAAACGATGGGCGTTTTTGTGAATTTCGCATTCAACCGGATCGCCGCACACACCGCGTTTGCCATTGACGGGGGCATGATCGAATGTACTCCGGATTTTGCGCTGGGCGCATCCAAAAACCTCCGGGTGCTTGCCGGACAGAAACCGCTGTCGTACTTCCTCGGCTTTGGGATCCGGTTCCACAACAAAGGTATCCGCTGGGGCGAAGTAAACACTCCGGAAAAAACCCGCGAGGTCATGGATGGTCTGGCTTATTTCATGCTGTTCAACTGTCTGCGCTACGGATATTCGCCCATGAACTGGAATCTGGAATACAAAGACCGCAGCTTTTTCCAACCTTACATGCCGTTGATACTGCGGATCAAAAAAGCCGGGTGGCGTCCGGTAACTGCGGTGCGCACGACACCTGAAAACGTGCCATTCTGGTTCGGCAGATTCGGCAAAGGCGACGAAAGCGTCATTACCATCACCAATCCTGAACGGCATGCGGTCAGTGCGAAATTTTCCATTGTCAAAAAACATCTGGGCAAAGGCAAACTTATCCCGACAGTTCTGCATGGAAACGATATCAAATTTACAGACAACGGCACTACTGTTGATTTCGAATACACCCTTGATGCCAAAGGTATCCTGGCGATCGGAATGAAAGATGCCAAACGGGAAAATCAAACCCGTACCGTGGGAGACAAAGCTGCCATTGCCGCAATTTTCACTCCGGAAGATGCTGAAAAAAGCCGGGTGACAGCAGTCGTCCCCGAAGCCGGATTGAAAGTCCTGTATGATTTTATCGACCGTTATTATCCCTATGTCGCTGCCGCCAGAAAATACACCGGCAAGCCTTTCTGCCGGGAACCGGGATTCATGGATGCCTCATTCAATGACATCTGGCGGATGCCGCTGGTAAAAAGTGCCGACGGGATCACCGGTAAAAAAATCGTCATTGCCACCGCGGCACAGCTGCCGGAATTGAAGGCGGCGTTTGCCGATCTGCCGGACGGTGACGGTTTGATAGAATTGCGTGGTGAAACTCTTTACCTTACCGGCAAAAATGACTCTGCAGTCCGCCGGGCGGTGATGAGTTATCTGGAGATTCTTGATGAAGTTGAAAAAAAACGTGAAAAACGTTAAAACCCAAAAAGGAGGCATGAATCATGCAAAAAAAACACTTCACCTTCATTGAAATGATAATCGTTATCATTGTTTTGACCGGTTTGGCGGCGGTTATTATCCCTGCCTCGCTCCGGGCTTCAGAAAAAGGACGGGCCGTTTCATGTACCGACCGCTTGAAAGCATGCGGAGCCGGTTACGCTGCTATGGCTGATGAAAAAGAGGGAAAAGTACTGCTTTACGGAGCCAAAGGACGGTTGTGGTACACCATGCTGGGCGGCTGGGCAGATGCGGCACAGTACCGGGTATTGGGACGGGAAGATGTGATAAAAAGCGTGGCACAGCGCCAATATTTCGGGCAGGGTTATCTGCCTGCGGATAAATTTCTGAATGCGTTCCGGTGTCCGGATCAGCCGTTCGGCAGCGGTGATGCCCGTTATACACAGGTTTACGGTGCCGGGGTGAACATCAGTTTCGGTTCCCAGGGTATCACAGATGTACTTAAACTCAGCGTGGACGGCGGTAATTTCTATGGCTACAATGTGCATAACACCCGCAATCCAGAACAACGCATTATATTGGCTGACTCCGGTTATGCGGCGAAAAAAATCCAACGCGGCGACATCAACTGGCACGGCAATGCGACCGGTTTCATGACCAGACACGATGGCAAAGCCAATGTGCTATTCCTGGATGGTCATGTCGGAGCTCTTGACGGCAACGGAATTGCTGACGCGATCAGTGCCTGTTCAGGGCGGCGTGATGTCAAAGTGTGTGTAATGGACAACGAGTGGAAAGTAACAAAATATTCATTGTAAAGGAAGTGACCATCATGAAAAAATTCTATAAACATATATTTACGCTGATCGAACTGCTCGTAAGCACTGTTATCTCATCATGGCATTTTTTTGCACAAAAAAGTGCGGTTGCAACTCAACAAAGAATTCCGCTTTTCTTGAAAAAGGCAGTGGGGTTTGGGGAGAGGG
>SUWL01000035.1 GCA_015061495.1 Lentisphaerota bacterium | reverse complement strand
CGGATTCAGTGACCTTTATGCATGTGGTGGAAACCTCCTGCCAAGTCCACTGTCTGGGATACCGCAACGAGGAGTATCGGACCAGGCTCCCCGATGGAACTTTGCAGAAAATCCGCACCTGGGGGTGGCGCAACGGCGAATGCCCCGCCTATGACCGGCAGAAAATTTTTGACTTCCTGCGGGCAAACGGTCTGATCCGGGAGATCATGGTGCGCCGCAGTCTGTGGCAGTTTTTCAAACTTGCCGACTACCGCAAAGCCTATGAAAAAGTGGTCATCCACGGCAAAAACGGCTGTATTTCCTGCCCGCTTGCCCCCCGGACGACCACCGCCAACGTCCCGACGGACTGGGATGAGGAAAATTCCCGGGTAAAACCGGACACCACCGCTTTTACCGGAGATTGGCAATATTGACATCGGATGCAAACGGTGACATATCAGTTTCGCAACCATTACGGGAGAGAAGATGAAAAAATTCAATACATTTCTGGGAGTACTGCTGCTGTTTTTACTGCCGCTCAAATTCGGCGGGCTGGCAGTGATGACGGAAGCCGGAGGATTTTTTCCGGAATACTTCACCGACTGGTTTTTCATCACCTGGCATCCGCATGCGACAGCCTACGCCGGGATCGTGCTGCTGATTTTTGCCCTGTTGGAAAACCGCGGCAAACTGACCCGGAACAAACTGCTTTTCACCGCTTCATGGGTGCTGCTGCCAATTCTGGCGGTCCTCCCCGGCATCATCCGGGGCGAATCGGTCATCGCCCTGGGGGAAATTTCCCTGCTGTCCGGCTGCGGCAGCATCACCGCAGCTGCGGCACTGCTGCTGCAAAGTGACCCGGAACGGCGTTGGAAATTTGCTGCCGCATTGCTTGCCGGCGCCGTCGCCGCCGCCGGATACGGCTGGTATCAGCATCTTTATTCGCTGGAAGAAATGCGCCAATTTGTCCGGGAACAGGAGGCGCTGGGGATCCCGGTTTCCCATGCGCTGAAATTCAAGCTGACCGATCCGAGGATTTTTTCCACTTTGGCATCGAGCAACACCTTTGCTTCATTCCTGATGATGGCAATGGTGCTGGCAGTTTACGGCGCAATCAAATGGAGCAAACAGGTCACGCCTCCCCAAGCGGCGAAAATCACCTTTATCATTCTTGCCGTGCTGATCTTTGTGCCGGTAATGCTGCTGACCCGTTCGCGCAGCGTGGCGGTCTGCCCGGTAGCAGCAGGACTGCTGGCACTCTTTTCCCTGCCAAAAATCAAATGGCAGTGGAAAGCTGCCGGTCTTGCCGCCGGGATCATCATAATTGCCGCCGGGATCATCATCGCCCTGTACCACGGCAGAGCCATCGACTCCATGGGTGAACGCGCCGACTACTGGCGAACCAGTGCGCTGCTTTGCAAATCCTATCCGCTTGCCGGAGCGGGCTGGGGAGGATTTTTCCGCACCCATATGACGGTCAAGCTCTCCAAAGTCATCGAATCCGCCCGGGATCCGCACAATGTGGTGGCGAAATTCGCTTCCCAATGCGGTATTCCGGCGGGGCTGATCATGCTGGCGGTACTGCTTTTGCCCCTGGCAATGCTCTGGAAGCACCGTTTCTCTCCGGAACTTCCCGGAGCAGTATTCTGGTGCGGAGTTATTTTCACGCTCCACAGTCTGATCGACTGCGACTGGCAGGTGCCGGCATTGATCGCCGCAAGCGGAGTGCTTTATCTCTGCGCCATTACCGAATTACCCGACCGGGAGATACCCCGGATGCGCCCGGCAGTATGGGCGGTGACAACCGTTATTGCGGCAGTCGCCTGGTGGAGCAGTTACCGTTACCTTGCCGGAGATCATGCTCTCGCCCGGCTGCAGGAACGCATCAATCCGCCGACCCCCGAAGTCGCCGCCCGGCTTGCCCCATATCCGGTGGAATTGCTGGCACAGGAGGCCGCTGCCATCCGCCCGGAATCGGCCGCGATCCCCATGGCGCTGGGCGACTGGTACACTTCAGTAAAGGCTTATGACCTCGCCGAGGCGCAATACCTCAAAGCTCTGGAACTCGATCCGATCCGTCCGGCGGCGTACGCCCGCATCGCCCGTATCGAATTGAAACGGGGCAACACTGCCCGCGCTGAAGAATTGATGATGACAGCCCACCGGATTTTCCCCATGGGCAGAGAATACAATCTGGAAAAACTCTACAGCGAACGCCTCTGAATCCCCCAATCAAACTTTCCGGCATTTTCCTGTTTTTCAAGCGGCAAACAGAGCAGAAAATCACTTGACAAAAAGCCTTTTTTGCTGTAAATTATAGTTCGTGTATGCATAAAACAGGAGAATGCGATCATGATAGTCATTTTAAAGGGCAACACCACTCCGGAATCCGTGGATTCTCTGGTCGGTAACCTCAAATCTTTCGGTCTGGACGTCCATATTTCCCGGGGAAACCTGCACACCGTACTTGGCTTGATCGGCGATACCGGCAAAATCGATATCGATCAGATCAAAATGCTGAATTTCGTTGAAGATGTCAAACGTATCCAGGAGCCGTACAAAAACGCCAACCGCAAATTCCATCCGGATGATTCGATTATCCGGGTCGGTGATGCGCAGATCGGCGGCAAAACCATGACCGTCATCGCCGGACCGTGTTCCGTGGAGAGTGAAGAACAGATCATCACCGTCGCCCGGGCAGTCAAAGCGTCCGGAGCGCAGCTGCTGCGCGGCGGCGCATTCAAACCGCGCACCTCCCCATACGCCTTTCAGGGCTTGCGGGAAGAGGGGATAAAACTGCTGCTGAAAGCCAAAAAAGATACCGGCTTGCCCATCGTTACCGAAATCATGGATCTCTCCCAGCTGGAACTTTTCAACGAAGTCGATGTCATTCAGGTCGGCGCCAGAAATATGCAGAATTTCGAACTGCTCAAGCAGCTCGGACACACGCAAAAGCCGATCCTGCTGAAACGCGGGCTTGCCAATACCTATCAGGAGTTGCTGATGAGTGCCGAATACATCATGGCATTCGGCAATGAAAATGTGATCCTCTGCGAAAGAGGCGTGCGGACCTTTGAATCATACACCCGCAATACGCTGGATATTTCCGCAGTGCCGGTGCTGAAAAAACTGTCGCACCTGCCGGTGATCGTCGATCCCAGCCACGCCGTCGGCATCGCCGAATTCGTCCCGCCGCTGGCAATGGCAGCGATCTCCGCCGGAGCAGCCGGACTGCTGATCGAGGTCCACAACAATCCCGCCTGCGCCCGCTGCGACGGCATGCAGAGCCTGACTCCGGAAAAATTCGCCACACTGATGCGCCGGTTGAAAAAACTTGAAACCGCTTTGCTGGAGGATTGAATCGCCATGGACACCTCTGCTATTGATGCCGCCCGGACGGAAATCGACCGTATCAACCGGGAATTGACCGCTTTGCTGGTCGAAAGAATGATCCAGGTCGATCAGGTCGCCCGCTGGAAAGCCGCCAATAACCAGCCGGTATTCGTCCCCGCCCGGGAAGAGGCGATCATCGAAAAGGTCTGCGCCCAGGCCGGTGCAGAATTTGCCCCGGAAATCGAAAAGATCTTCCGCGCAGTATTCGCCGCTTCCCGGGACCGGGAAACCCGGCTGATCGGGGAGGATGAATAAGATGGATTGGCAGGTCAAACCGGTTTCCCGTCTCGCCGGGCGCATTGCCGTGCCCGGTTCCAAAAGTCACACTGTCCGGGCGGTTATTGCCGCCTTGTTGAGCGAAAAAACTTCTCTTATTCATGCTCCGCTCTATTCGGCAGACACCCGCAGTGCCCTCAATGCCGTCCGTTCGCTCGGTGCCGATGTCAAAGAATCCGGCACGCTCTGGCAAATCACCGGATGCGGCAAAAATTTCACCATCCCGGCAGCTCCGGTGGATCTGGGCAACTCCGGAACCACCATGCGGATAATTACCGCCTGTGCCGCACTGGCTGCTGAAAAGATCTCCTTTGACGGTGATGCTTCTTTGCGCACCAGGATCATGCAGGGGGAATTGGATGCGCTGACGGCACTTGGCGCAGTTTGTGAGAGTTCCGGCGGCTATGCTCCGCTCTCGGTCAAAGGTCCTTTGCATGGCGGTCACAGCAAAGTTGACGGTACTACCAGTCAATTTCTCACTGCAATATTGATGGCGGCTCCGCTGGCAGCAAAGAACACGGTGCTGGATCTGGATTTTCTCAATGAGAGCGACTATGTGCGCATCACCCTTGACTGGTTGGCAAGATGCGGCATTAAAGTGAAATATTCCGATGATCTCCTGCATTTTGAAATTCCCGGCAATCAATCCTATCTCCCCTTTGACCGGGTGATACCGGCAGACTTTTCCACGGCGGCATTTCCGCTGGGGGCAGCTCTGATCGCCGGAGAAAACGTGCGTATCGCCAATCTTGATTTCACTGATCTGCAGGGCGACAAACGGGTTTTTGAATACGCCGGAGCCATGAATGGCAATGTGGAAGTCAAAGATGATGAAGTGGTGGTTTGCGCTTCCCGGCTGTGCGGCGGCAGATTCGACCTCAATGCCACCCCGGATGCCTTGCCGCTGATGGCGGTGCTGGGCTGTTACGCCGATGGCGAAACCCATTTGCTCAACGTCCCGCAGGCACGCTTCAAAGAGTGCGACCGCATCGCCTGTATGTGCCGGGAACTGCGTAAAATGGGAGCCGATATCACCGAACTTGAGGACGGCATGATCATCCGCGGCGGCAAAAAACTCCACGGTGTTGCCGTGGACAGTTACCATGACCACCGGATCGCCATGGCCCTGACAGTTGCCGCCATGGGTGCGGACGGCGAAACCGTGATTTCCGACGGGGAGTGCTGTGAAGTGACCTACCCGGCATTTGCCGGAGACTTCCGGGCTCTCGGAGCGAACATATCCGTATTGGAGAAGTGATGATGAAAAGTGAAAAAGTGCGGGTCGAACTTGCCGAACGCAGTTATGATATTCTGTTTGATAAGATCGATTCTCCGGCAGTGATCGCCGCATTTGCCGCTCTGCCGCAAAAAAATGTCCTGATTTCGGCAGACAGCAATACGGCACAATACCTTGCAGCAGTGCGAAACTCTCTGGAAAAGAGCGGCAAAACCGTCTATGAATGGGTCTTTCCCGCCGGGGAGAGTTCCAAAAACATGGATAATGCCATGAAATTGTGCGGCTATGCCAGTTCTCTGCAGCTGGGCCGTAACGCGCTGTTTGCCGCTCTGGGCGGCGGAGTGACCGGCGATTTGACCGGTTTTGCCGCAGCGATCTACATGCGCGGAGTCGATTTCATCCAGATCCCGACCTCTCTGCTGGCAATGGTTGATTCCTCGGTCGGCGGTAAAACGGCGGTGGACACCGCCTACGGCAAAAATCTTGCCGGAGCATTTCACCAGCCGCGTCTGGTGGTGATCGACAGCACCTTTCTGCGGACTTTGCCGGGACGGGAAATCGGCAACGGCATGGCGGAAATCATCAAAACTGCCATGATCCTGGATCAGGACTTCGCCGGAAAACTTGCCTCATTCCCCGGCAATCCGGCGGATGACGAATCTTTTTTACGGCAGGCGGTCAAGCGTTCCTGCGAAATCAAAGCGGCAGTAGTCGCCGCAGATGAGAAAGAATCCGGAGATTCCGGGCGGGTATTTCTCAATTACGGTCACACTTTCGGACATGCCGTTGAACACCTCTCACACTTCCGGCTTGCTCACGGTGAAGCCGTAGCGGTCGGCATGGATATTGCCGCCTTTGCCGCAGTGAAACTGGGTCTGTGTGCCGGTGATCTGCCGGAATTTCAACACGATCTGCTGAAAAACGCGCTGATCGCTCCGGAAACTTTTCCCGCTTCCGCCGTCATCCATCCCGTGGAAAAGATCGTCGAACTGATGAAAGGCGACAAAAAGAATGGTGATGGCAGATTCCGGGCGGTACTGCCGCTGGCAGCCGGTAAAGTAAAGACCGTCGATCTCGATCCGCAATGGACATTGACCACCATCCGGGAGTACTTCGATCACCGTTTCACCCGGGAAAACCTCACCGCTGACCGTCGGATCAAAGTTGCGGTCGCCGGACTGGGTCTGCTGGGTTCTTCGCTGGCGCAGAGCATCGATCAAAGCAAATATGCCATATCTCTCTGGAACCGCAACCCGGAAGCATCCGCTTACCTTGCCGGACTCCACTGCGGTGAAACCATCTGCGCCTCTCCGGAAGAGGCTTTTGCCGACAATGATCTGATCATCCTCTGTCTGCCGCTGCCGGTTACAGAAGAATTCATCTGCCGTTATCACCATCTGCTCAAACCCGGTGCCGTGGTCACGGATATCGGCAGTGTCAAATCCGGCATCATGCACCACGCCGAAAAATTCCCCGGATTCAATTTCGTCGGCAGCCACCCCATGGCAGGCACGGAAAAAAGCGGTTACAAGTCCGGATTCAAGGGGTTGTACGACAATGCCGATGTATTCGTGGTGCCGGGGAAATACTCCACTGCTGCCGGTATTGAGATGGTGGAGGAGTTCTGGAGATCGCTCAATACCCACATCCGCCGCATCAACTGCACTGAACACGATGCGCTGGTGGCGCATACCAGCCACATGCTGCACATCATTGCATCGGCATTGACCCGCAGTATTCTGGAGAGAGAAGATTCCGCCGAACAGCGCCGCCACTATTCCGGCTGTGCCACCGGCTTCCGGGACACCTCCCGGATCGCCTCAAGTTCTCCGGAAATGTGGAAAGAGATCTGTATGGAAAATACCCCTGCCATCCTCCCGGCACTGGATGAGTTCCAGCGTGCCATGGAAGAGATGAAATCTACCCTCATTACCGGGGACGGCGAAAAGTTTGCCGAACTTTTTGCTCTGGGCAGACACCTGCGGGATTCGTGGCTCTGCTACAAAAGATCCGGTTCACTGCCGCAGAATATCGTTCTGTGCGGCATCAAACACTCCGGCAAAACGACGGTCGGCAAAGAGATCGCCGCGATTCTGGACATCCCGCTTACCGATACTGATGAATTGATTTCTGAACAGGATGAACATAAACGCACCGTGCGGGAGATATTCAACGCCATGGGTGAAGAGTACTTCCGCAAAGTTGAAGCGCAAATCATCACTGATCTTGCCCATTCTCCGCAGAAAAAAGTCATCGCCCTGGGCGGCGGCGCATTGAGCAATCCCTTCCTCTCCGGCCGGGTCAGGGAACTTCTGGGCTTCAAAGTCTGGCTCAATACTGATGATCGAACCGCTTTTGAACGGATCTGCGCCAACGGTCTGCCGCCGTTCCTTGCCAAAGAGGCCAACCCCTTTGAAGCAATGGTCAGGATGAATGATGCCCGGCGCAAGATTTTTGCGGAAATTTGTGATATTATGGTCACCCCGGAGCAAAACCCGCATAAAACGGCACTCAAAATTCTGTCGCACTACAGCAAACTGCTGGCGTGACACCGCATTTGTTTCAATAATCCCGGAGGTGGTTTTTCAATTTGAAGTAAAGCTCCTCCGGCACCCGTAAACCGCCGGAACCGAATCCCATCAGAATATTCGGACGGTTGTCGCCGTGAAAATCACTGCCCCCGGCAAGCAGCAGCCCGTATTGCCGGGCGACTTCGCTGATCAGAGCCGTTTCTCTGGCACTAAACATGCTGTAGTATGCTTCAATACCGTCCAGTCCCATCTTTTTCAACCGGCGGCAGGTCCGCAGCAGGAATGCCCGATCCGGCACATCCCGCAATATCGGATGCGCCCAGACTGCCACGCCGCCGGCAAGATGGATGGCATTGATCACATCTTCCGGGAGCGGATATTTGCGGCTGATCCACGCCGGTTTGCCATAACCCAGCAGTTTGTCAAAACAATTCTGCAGCGAGGGAAATCCATAATGGTTGACCAATGCCCGGGCAAAGTGCGGACGGCCGATCTCCAACAGATCTTTGCCGCCGAATTCATCCATACCAATATCCAGATCATACCCCAAAAAACGGAGTTTGAGAAAGATGTCCCGGTTGCGTTTCTGCCGTTCACTGCGGCAGAATTCCAGCATTTCCAGCAGACTGCGGCTGCGCCGGTCAATGAATAACCCCAGCAGATGGATCTCTTTATTATCGATCCGGGATGCCACTTCCACCCCCGGCACTGCCGCACATTCCGGGTGATCGGCACCGGCAGCCATGAATTCTTCCAGACCGGCGACCGTATCGTGATCGGTCAGGGC
This sequence comes from Lentisphaerota bacterium, assembly GCA_015061495.1. Classification (GTDB taxonomy): domain Bacteria; phylum Verrucomicrobiota; class Lentisphaeria; order Victivallales; family Victivallaceae; genus UBA1784. The sequence goes on along the minus strand of SUWL01000035.1, from coordinate 21,341 downwards.
AACAGCCGTCAGATCAACTTCCAGAGCCGAAGCATAAACCTCTGCCGGAGTAAATGTCCCGTCCGATGCAGTGCTGTGGGTGTGTAAGTCAATAAAATCCATTTGCAAGCCTTATTTTTGCCGGAACAGCCCCGGAATATGAAAAATACGGAGGCAACAGCTGCAACTGTCTCCTCCGTATTTTTATTTTCAGTTATTGTCCCATTTGCAGTGAAAAACACTGCATTTCGGACATTACCTGTTGTACGCTGATGCAGATCAATTCAGAGCAGCGACACCGGGAAGTTCTTTGCCTTCCAGAAATTCCAGAGAAGCACCGCCGCCGGTGGAAATGTGGCTCATTTTATCAGCCTGACCGGATTTTTTGACTGCGGAAACACTGTCGCCGCCGCCGATGATGGAAATACCGCCATTGGCTTTGACTTCGGCAACGGCATCGCAGACACCGAAAGTACCTTTGCTGAATTTCTCCATTTCAAAACATCCCATCGGACCGTTCCAGACCACGGTTTTTGCACTCTTGATCGCTTCCGCATAGAGTTTGACCGTTTCCGGACCGATATCCAGACCCATCCAGTTGTCATCAATATCCAGACCGACGACTTTGGTGTTGGCTTCGGGATCGAATTTGTCAGCTTCGATGCTGTCGATGGGGAGCAGGAGTTTGACACCGCGTTTTTCGGCTTCCGCGATCATTTCGCGGGCATAATCCATCTGATCGGCTTCGCAAAGGGAGTTACCGATCTTGTGACCCTGCGCCGCCAGGAAAGTGTAAGCCATACCGCCGCCGATGATCAGGGTATCGACCTTGCTCAACAGATTGCGGACAACGGCAAGTTTATCGGAAACTTTGGCACCGCCGAGGATGGCGACAAACGGACGGACGGGATTTTCGACTGCACTGCCCAGATAGGCGATCTCTTTTTCCATCAGGAAACCGGCAACGCAGGGGCCATTCATGTATTTGGTGATGACGGCAGTGGAAGCATGGGCGCGGTGAGCGGTACCGAATGCATCGTTGCAGTAAACATCGCCGTAGGAAGCGAGTTTTTCGGCGAGTTTTTTCTGTTCTTCTTTCAAGGCGGCTTTAGCAGCTTTGAATTCTTCATCGCTCTGACCGTCTTTCTGTTTCAGTTTCGCCTGCTCTTCTTTGTGATAGCGGGTGTTTTCCAGCATGAGGATCTCACCGGGTTTGAGAGCTTTGGCAGCTTCATCAGCGGCGCCGCAATCTTCGGCGAATTTGACCTCTTTACCCAGCAGTTTGCTCAAGTATTCAGCGACGATTTTCATGGTGGTATCGCCGGTGATGCCCTTTTCATCGGGACGGCCCATGTGGCTCATCAGCACCAGACTGCCGCCATTTTCCAGAACATAGTTGATGGAGGGCAGAGCGCCTTTGATACGGGTGTCATCTTTGATCACGCCTTCTTTGACCGGCACGTTGAAGTCAACGCGCATCACGACTCTTTTACCTTTAAGATCGATATCTTTGAGAGTTTTCTTATCCATCTTGATCCTACCTTTCAGATGTTTGATTCAAACAAAAAAGGGCGGGAAAAGCCCGCCCTTTTGCAAGATTACCAAAATTACTTGGAGATGACGCGGGCCATTTCCAGAACTTTGTTGCTGTAACCCCATTCGTTGTCATACCAGGAGCAGACCTTGACGAAAGTTCCGTCAAGCTGGATACCGGCTTTGGCATCGAAAATGGAGGTGCGGGCATCATCGCGGAAGTCGGTGGAAACCACTGCTTCATCGGTGTAGCCGAGAATGCCTTTGAGTTCGCCTTCGCTGGCTTCTTTCATGGCAGCGCAGATCTGATCATAGGTGCATTCGGTATTCAGTTCGCAGGTCAGGTCGACGAAAGAAACGTCGCTGGTGGGAACGCGGACGGACATACCGGTGAGTTTGCCGTTGAGTTCGGGGAGAACTTTGCCGACAGCTTTGGCAGCGCCGGTGCTGGAGGGGATCATGTTCTCGAGGATACCACGGCCGCCGCGCCAATCTTTCTTGGAGGGACCGTCAACGGTTTTCTGGGTGGCAGTAGCAGCGTGGATGGTGGTCATCAGACCGCGTTTGATGCCGAATTTGTCGTTCAGAACTTTGCTGATCGGAGCAAGGCAGTTGGTGGTGCAGGAAGCATTGGAGATGATATCCTGACCGGCATAGGTTTTGTCGTTGACGCCGTAGACGAACATCGGGGTGCTGTCTTTGGAGGGGGCGGACATGATGACTTTTTTGGCGCCGGCTTCGATATGTTTGCGGGCTTTGGCATCTTCGAGGAAGAGACCGGTGGATTCGACGACGACATCAGCACCGACTTCGTCCCATTTCAGGTTGGCGGGATCCATTTCAGCGGTCAGACGGATTTTTTTGCCGTCGACGATGAGGCTGCTGCCTTCGACTTTGATATCGTGGTTGAAAATACCATGGACGGAGTCATATTTCAGCATGTAAGCCAGATAATCGGGTTCAAGCAAATCGTTGATACCGACGATCTCAATGTCATTGCTGAAGTTTTCGACTGCCGCGCGGAAGACCATACGACCGATTCTTCCGAAACCATTGATGCCGACCTTAATCATTTGCACCAACTCCTTCTTTGTAAGTGTTTATTTTACATTTGTCAGCGTCACTTGACGCTTTTGCTTTAACATATTATAAAATATACATCCAAAGCGCGAAAAAGTCAAGTCTTTTCCCGGCTTTCTCCTGCGGTTTTTCGCTTCTTTCGCCCCGGAATATCCGGCTGCAGGATCTTTTTATGCGTTCAAAGTCCGCCAGGAGTACTCTCCGCGCTCATAAGCGAATGTTTCGCCGTCATCTTCATACAGTTCAAAGCTCCCGGGCTTGTCCCCGAATTTGCGGATCACCAGTTCACCATCCTTTTCCATGGGGATCACCGCTCCGTCCGGCGCATAAAGCGGCAGCGGAGCATCGGCGCCATACTCGATCACTTGCACGCCGCTGGCGCATGCCACCGCTTCTCCGGTGTAAAAATCGTACCATTTGCCCGGCGGGAAGATCACCTTGCGGGAAGTTTCCCCCGGAGCAAGCGGTGCCGCCATCAGCGTTTCACCGAATATGAATTGATCGGTGACATCTTCGGCGGAAACCATCTGATAGGGATTTTCCGTATCGTCCAATTCCGCCTGCGCAATGGTTTGCTGATCCATAAACATCCCGTAGTCCATCGCCAGCGGGCGGTAGACCGGAATGCCGTAAAAATGGTACTTCGCAAAAGCTGAATAAATGTAAGGCATCAAAGATTTGCGCAATTCGATCGCCTGCCGGATGCCCGCCTCGACCTCCGGGAAACTCCAGACAAATGTATCTGTCGCCCAGGCATTGAGCAGCAGCATCGGGGAAACTGCCAGCAGTTGAAAACGCCGGAGCAGCTCATTGCCGTTGTCCGCGCCCCGGACTTCCGGACACCAGAGCGCACCGGTAAAGCCGCTGGACACCAGTGCCGTAAGAAACTCCCGGAAATCGTAATTGTCATTGTAAAGCACGTAAGGCAGATACGCTCCGCCGCCGTTGACCGAACGGGTCAGCCCCCAGGTGCGCCGGTCATATTTATGGAAACTCTCAAAGGTCGTTGCGGCAAAAAGCGTGCCGTAAATATTGCGCATGGTAAAACCGTCCAGACCGGAAGGATACTCCGCATGATCCGGCCAGAGCCAGATATCCAAACCGTCACTCTCGTCCAGTTTGTAACCGCTCACACCGATATCCAGATGGGTCTTTTCATTGTGCCGCCGGATGATCTGCCGGACTTCCGGCAAGGTGTAATCCGGGACGATCCCGCCCCACACCAGATGGCTTCCGGCAAAAGGCAGAAGTTGACTGTGGAGCGAAGATTTTTTGGAAATATAACCGTTTTCCCAGAGATTTACCCGGATATCATCCTGCAGTAATTCCGCGATCAATTCTTTGCTGTCGGCAAAACGTTTCTCCGACCAGTCCCAGGTGCAGGGATAAGCTCCGCTCTGCCAGCCTGGTTCCAGACCGATGACCGACAGCGGCAGATCGTGCTTGCGGTACTCATCAACGACCGCTCTGACTGCCCGGGAATCCATCTCCATTCTGGTGCGGTGCCAGAAACCCAGCCCCCATTTGGGCGGCAAAGCTCCGCCGCCGCAGAAAAGGTTGAATTTCGCCGTGCAATCTTTGAGATCCCGCCCTTTGAAAAGGACAAATTCCGCTCCCTTTGCCCGCACCGCGATCTCAATGTAATACGGCGGATTGAAGCAGCTCCACTGCGGATCATCCGCCCGGCTGCGTTCAACCAGCTGCTTTTGATCCTCCAACCGCTGGGCTGTGCGGATATAAAGCGAAACCGGACGCGGCGAGTTGCAGAAGATCCCCAAACCGTCAGTCACCGCCAGAAACGGCACCGGCGCATGGCTTCTGCCATTGTCACTGTAACGGAAGTGATCGGCCCGCAGATGATAAACCGCATTGTCACTCATCACCCGCTGAAACAGCAATCCGCCGCCGAAAACCCGGTCACTTTCATTCAAACTTATCCGCAGTACGATCGAATCATTGAAGCGGCGGCAGCTGACATTTTCCGGCAGCGGATATTCACTGCCGTTACGCAATTCCGCCGCCGGTAAAGCTCCGGCAAATCCGGTCAGAGTCACATCATTTTCTCCTGCCTGAAAATTCCACACTCCGGGAAATATTTTCTGCCAATCCATCTCCATAGCGCTTCGATCATCCTTTGTTTTGTTGACAATATTTTTCAAAATATAGTATCATCACAATAATTTGTCAACTTTGACGCCGGATAAATAACGAAAATGACACAACTTATCAAAATCAGCACATCTGCCGGATGTGCCTCTGCCTTATTTTGCTTTTATTGCTCCCGGGAACTTGACAAGCGGCACTTTAACATATATATTATATATTGTGAAGGTTTCAGACCGGACAATAAAAATTGTTTTTGGATGAAAAGCGGGACGGTCTGCCCGCTTTTTTCGTCCCTTGAAATGACGAACTTGCAGGAGGAATACACTATGAGCAATGAATTGCTTACCGTTATCGAATATCTCAGTCAAAGCCGCAGCATCAGCCGCGAAAATATCATCAAAGCATTGGAAAATGCCATCCTTTCCGCTTCCAGAAAAAGCATCCACCCCGCCAGCGAATTGCGGATCAAAATCGATCCGCCAACCGGCAAAGTCCAGGCGTGGGCAACTCTGGAAGTCGTCGATCACATCCCCCAGAATAATGACCAGATCGTTATCGGCAAAGCACAGGAACGCTTCCCCGATGTGAAACCAGGTGACAAAATCGAGTGGGAGGTCACCCCCAGCAACTTCGGACGTATCGCCGCTATGGCTGCCAGACAGAACCTCACCCAGCAGCTCCGCCGCGCCGAAAAAGAAAATGTCCAGGAAGAATTCGCCGACCGCCTCGGACACATCCTTTACGGGACCGTCAAAAAACTCGAAGCCGGCAATGTCATCATCGATTTCCAGAAAGCCGACGGCATCCTCCCGATTCGCGAACAGATCCGCAACGAAGAATTCGCCATCGGCGACCGCGTCAATGCCCTGCTGATCAAAATCGATATCAACTCTTCCGGCCCCAGCCTGGTCGTTTCCCGTACCGCCCCGGATTTCGTCGTCCGCCTCTTTGAGAGAGAAGTCAGCGAGATCCACGACGGCGCTGTTTCCATCAAAGGCATCGCCCGCGAAGCCGGTAAACGCAGCAAAATCGCCGTCGCTGCCAACGATCCCAGAGTCGATCCGGTCGGCGCATGTGTCGGTCTGCGCGGCACCCGCGTCAAACGCATTACCGATGAACTCGGCAACGAAAGAGTCGATATCGTCCCATACAGCGAAGATATCGCCACTTACGTCACCAACGCCCTGCTGCCCGCCCAGGTGCAGAGCGTGAAAGTCGATGAAGAAAACCACGCGCTGATGGTCATCGTCAACGAAGATCAGTCCAAAGTCGCTTTCGGCAGAAAGGCCCAGAATGTCCGGCTCGCCGGTAAACTCGTCGGATGGACGATCAAACTTTGCGATGAAACCAGCAAAGAACGCGCACCTTCTCTGGAAGAAAAAATGAAGATCGCCGCCGGTAAACTCGTGGAAGCCCTCGGGATTTCCGCCGCCGATGCCGATACCCTCGTAGCCAACGGATTCGTCACCGTCGAAGGTCTGAAAGCCGCCGATGCCGACGCTCTGGAAGCAGTGGAAAATATTGACATCGATTTTCTCCGCTCCGCATTGGAGAAAATCGACTGAATCTGGGGAGGAGTTGAATCATGGATATTACAGTAAAAAGTCTGGCTAAAAAATACGGCGTTTCCGCCCGCGATATCATCCGCGAACTCAACGATCAGGGGTTTGACAATATCGCCGATGTCAATGATATCATCCCGGATGATTCCATCGAACTGGTGGAATCATACTTCAATGACCTCTACGATACCGAAGAGATCGCCGCTCCCAAAAATAAACGCTCTTCCGGCAAAAACAACAAAAGCCGCGGTCAGGAAAAAAGTATGCCTAAAGACCGGGATTCCAACCGTTCCAGTACCTCTGCCGCCTCCCCGGACAGCATCACGCTCCCTTCGCCGGTGATCGTCAAAGACCTCGCTGAAGCTTTGAATAAACGCCCGAATGAGATCATCACCGAATTGATGAAACTCGGCGAACTTGCCGGTATCAATCAGGCCATCAGTGATGCCAATGCCAAAAAAATCTGTGCCGCATTCGGAGTGGAACTGACCTTCGGAGCTGCCCCCAAAGCCGCTCCCGCAGCCCCGGTACGCAAAGCCGCCGTGGTCGATCCCGCCATGCTCAAAGAACGTCCGCCCGTGGTCACTTTTATGGGACATGTCGACCACGGCAAAACCTCTTTGCAGGATAAAGTGCGCCACACCAACGTCACCGCCGGTGAAGCAGGTGCCATTACCCAGCATATCGGAGCGTCCAGTGTCAAATTCAACGGCAAGGATATCACCTTTATCGACACTCCCGGACACGCGGCGTTTTCCAAAATGCGCGCCCGCGGTGCCGACTGCACCGATATCGTGGTGCTGGTCGTTTCCGCCGCTGAAGGATTCAAACCGCAAACCGTGGAAGCCATGAATCACGCCCTCGGTGCCAAAGTGCCGATCGTCGTGGCGATCAATAAAATCGACCTCCCAGAAGCCGACCCGGATAAGATCCTGCTCCACATGCAGCAAAACGGTCTTACCAGTGAAGACTGGGGCGGCGATGTCGGTACAGTAAGAGTTTCTGCCAAAACCGGCGCCGGTATCCCCGACCTGCTCGAACGCATCCTGCTCGAAGCACAAATGCTCGAACTTAAAGCCAATCCCAAAGCCCCCGCCGACGGCGTGGTGCTTGAAGCACAGCTGGAACAGGGTTTCGGCCCCACCGCTCACGTGCTGATCCAGGACGGTACTCTCAAAGTCGGCGATATCGCCCTCTGCGGCGAACACTACGGCAGAATCCGCACCCTGATCAATGACAAAGGCGAACGTGTCAAATCCGTGCCGCCGGGTTTCCCGGTGAAAATCGTCGGTCTCTCCGGCATCCCCGAAGCAGGTGACCGTCTGGAAATCTGCTCATCGGATAAAGAAGCACGCCAGATCGCCGCCGAACGCCTCGCCGCAAAACGGCAGGAAACCCTCGCCAGCAGCGCCATAAGTTCCGCCGAAGACCTCTTCAGCAAACTTAACAAGGAAGAGGTCAATTCGCTGAATATCATCATCAAATCCGACGTCCGCGGCTCCGGCGAAGCCATCGCCCAGTCACTGGAACAGCTCCCCAGCGAAAAGATCAAAGCCTCCGTCGTCGCCAACGGTGTCGGCCCGATCAGCGAAAGCGATATCGACCTCGCCGCCGCTACCGATTCTCTGGTCGTCGGATTCCACGTCCGGGTCAACCCCGGCGTCAATGATTACGCTAAAAAACGGGGCGTGGAGATCCGCCTTTACAGCATCATTTACGAATTGCTGGAGGATATCACCGATGCTCTCGCCGGTAAACTTGAACCGGAACGCAAGGAAAAAGTCAACGGTCAGGCTCGCATCCTCCAGATCTTTGAATTGAGCAAAGGTCCGAAAATCTGCGGCTGCCGTGTCGATTCCGGCGTGGTCAAAGTCGGTTCCAAAGCCCGGGTCTGGCGCAACCGCGAACTTATTTACAACGGCGAAGTTATCAGCTTGAAACACTTCAAAGATGATGTCCGCGAAGTCAAAGCCGGTTTGGAATGCGGTATCCGTCTGGACAACTTCGCTGATTTCATTGAGGGCGATGAAATCGAACTCTACGAAATCGAATACAAAAAGGCGACTCTCTGATGGCTGAAAAAGTTGACCGTCTCACCCGCGTAAATGAACTTATCAAACGCGAACTTGCTGATTATCTCGAGAAATTTCCGGTGGCTGCCGCCACCGGAATGCTCGTTTCCATCACCGAAGTAAATACCTCGGTGGATCTGCGGAATGCTACGGTTTCCGTCAGTATTTTCGGCGGGAAAAATTCCGACCGTTCCGACATCTTTCACGAACTTGCCGCCAAACGCCATGACATGCAGCGCGTGCTGGCACGGACTTTGGCTTTCAAACACACTCCCGTGTTGAATTTCAAGCCCGATCACCGTTTGGAAATGGGCGACCGGGTACTCGCCATCCTCAATGAAACCCCGGAGAAAAATGATGAGTGATCATCCATGTTCCGCCATCGCCGCCAGGTTGTCAGCTGCCGGAAACGTGCTGCTGATGACCCACTTGCGCCCGGATGGAGATGCCTTGGGAAGTACTTTCGGCATGAGAGAATTTCTCCGCAGTCAGCAGATTTCAGCCGATGTCCTGATGCCCTCTCCGCTGCCGCACCGATATCAGAGCATGTGCCGGGATTTTATAACCGGATTGACTCCGGATGACCTCGCCAAATACGACCTGTTCCTCGCACTGGATTGCGCCAATCCGGAACGACTCGGATGCGGAACATACTTGCAGGCCGCCGATTTCAGCGGTAAAAATTTCCTCGTCATCGACCACCACGGCGGCAACTCCCTGCCCGCCGATCTCTCCTGGATCTGCACCGATTGCGGCGCCACCTGCCAGATGGTCATGGAAATGATCTCTTTTTTGCAGAAACCGCTGCCGCCTGCCGGAGCCACCTGGCTGCTGACCGGCATGATGACCGATACCGGATGCTTCTGCTTTTCCAACACTTCCGGAAATACTCTGCGCGCCGCAGCCGATGCCGTTGATGCCGGTGCCGATGTGGAAATGATCGCCAATAATGTCTTTTTCAGCAAACCACTGAAACAACTGGAGTTCGAAGCCGAATTGACCGCCACTCAACTGCGTACCGTCTGCAACGGCAAAGCCGCTTACGCCTGCGTGCCGGATGACCTGCTTAAAAAATATGATTTCGACCTCCGCGAAGATGAAGGTCTGATCGATATCATCCGCTCTTTAGAGGGCGTCGTGATCGCCATGCTCGTACATAAACGACCCGACGGATGGCGCATTTCCCTGCGCAGCAAAGATTCCGCTTTTCCCGTGGTGAATATCGCCCGCAAATTCAACGGCGGCGGGCACGCTCTGGCTGCCGGATGCACAATCGATCTGCCCCAATTTGCCGATGTCGAAAAAATAATGATCAACGAATTTCAGGAATTACTCGGATTATGAAATTTATCGGCCCACATGTGTCCATTTCCGGCGGCGTGGAAAACGCCCCCGTCAACGCCGCCGCTTTAGGCGCAACCGCTTTTGCCATGTTCACCAAAAATCAACGGCAGTGGAGCGCTCCGCCGATCTCCGCAGATTCCATCGCCGCTTTCAAGGAAAATTGCCGCAAATTCAACTACTCCCCGGATGCCATCCTGCCGCATGACAGCTACCTTATCAACCTCGGACAGCCCGATCCCGAAAAACGCAACCGCGCTGTCGCCGCTTTTATCGACGAATTACAGCGCTGCGCCGCCCTCGGATTGACCATGCTCAATTTCCACCCCGGCAGCCACCTCAAACTCGTTTCCGAAGCTGAAGGATGCCAGATCATCGCCGATTCCGTGAAAACCGCCCTCCGGGAAGTCCCCGGCGTCTGCGCCGTCTTCGAAAATACCGCCGGTCAGGGCAGCAATCTCGGATACTCTTTTGAACAACTCGCCGATATGCTGGAAAAAACCGGCATGCCCGACAGAACCGGCGTATGTATCGATACCTGTCACGCTTTCGCCGCCGGTTATGACCTGTCTGACGACGAAGGCTTCGAAAAATGCTTCTCCGAATTCGACCGCCTCATCGGTTTGAAAAATCTCCGCGGGATGCACCTCAATGATTCCAAAGGCACCCTCGGCGGACACCTCGACCGGCACGCCCCCCTCGGCGCCGGAAATCTGGGCATCGAACTCTTCAAAAAAATCTCCGCCGACCCCCGTTTCGAAAATATCCCCCTGATCCTCGAAACCCCCGACGAATCCCTCTGGCACTCCGAACTCTCCTTACTTCTTTTCGCAAGAAAAGAAGTAAGACAAGAAAAGTGAACTACCCTACTTTCTTTTCCAAGAAAAGAAAGTAGGCAAAGAAAAGCTATATTTACTTTTCACAAGAAAAGAAGTAAGACAGGGATATTTCACAAACATTGTGATTGTCAACCGCAAAAAACACTGTCAGATCCACACGGCTTGCCACGATGCAGTGAAACGAATACAGGTGGATGCGGTGCGCTCCTCCTTCGCCGAAGGATTCGACGGGACAAGGGTAAGGTCGCTGGTCTGTCAAGGAGAATGAGCAGAAGTACACAACACGTACCCGACTGCGGAAACATCCGCTGATTTGCCCCAAAATTACCCGTAATGCACCGCCGGTATGAATGCAGCACAACCAACCGGATAATAACAAAAAAAATAAAAATTTCAACTCTTGCAATATCTTTTATCCGTGCTATATTAAAGCGAAATATTTATATTAACCGGGGATAAATTCATACCATGAAAAGATTTGCAATATTTATCGGCATAGATGCCTACAACAATGGTATCACTCCGCTGCGTTGTGCATGCAATGATGCTAAACAACTCTCCATGAAGTTCGCCGCCGCCGGTTTTGAAACACCCGATCTGATTCTCAACGATGAAGCAAGTTGTGTGCCGGTCATCAAAAAAATCAAAACTCTGATGACGAAAATCGATTCCGGCGATCTGTTGATCTTTTACTTTGCCGGACACGGTCGGGAACTCAACGGGGAACACTATCTGGTCGGCAGAAACGGAGAAGCTGATGCCACACTGTTCAGCATCGATACCCTGCCGGTTTCCACGCTGGTGGCAACGACTAACAAGCCGGGGGTACGGAGATTGTTTATTCTGGACTGCTGCCGGGATAATCTGCTTGCCGGGCGCAGTACGGCGTATGCTTGTGAAGAGAGCCGTTCCATTGCGCTGAATAATGCGGTTAAAATGCAAAGCGGCTTTATTCCGCCGTTGATTTTGAACTCCTGCTCATCCGGGGAAAAAGCCTTTGAAGATCCCGCTTCCGGGCACGGTTACTTTACCAAAGCACTGCTGCAAACCATCGGGGCATCCGGGATCGGCAATTTCAGTGCTTTCCGCAGACAGCTTAAACAAAATATGCCAGCCGGTATCGCGCAGAATATCTGCTGGAACGGCAACGTTGATGACTGGGACGATGTCAAACTTTTTGCCGCATGGAATGCCGCTCCGGTTCAGCAGGCGGCTCCGGCGGTTGCTCCGGCGGCGATCCCGGATAATTTCTACGAACTCCAATGGGATGTTCAGAAGTGGCAGAAAAAACTGGCGCAAAATCAAATTGCACTTTCTGAAGATTTGCAGCGGGTGCAATGGATCGCTGACAGTGCCGAAAAACGCGGAGATTACTCCACTGCCGTCGACAATTTGCGGCTCTTTATTGCTCTGGCAGCAAAAGAATTTCAACTTTTTGAAGAACGGCGTAAAGCAGAAGCAGCTGCCCGTTTTGAAAAATTAAGCGAATCCGAGAAAAAATATCTGCCTGATGCCCAAGCCGGTGATCCCGATGCACAGTTCAATTTGGCATGGTGTTATTACAATGGCGAAGGCGTAGATAAAGATTTGAAACAGGCGGTATTATGGTACACCAAAGCCGCTGAACAAGGATTTGCCAATGCACAGTTCAATTTGGGTGTGTGTTACGGCAATGGCGAAGGCGTAGATAAAGATTTGAAACAAGCGGTATTATGGTGGATAAAAGCCGCTGAACAAGGACTTCCAGGTGCACAGTTCAATTTGGCACTGTGTTATGCCAATGGCAAAGGCGTGGATAAAGATTTGAAGCAAGCGGTATTATGGTATACTAAAGCCGCTGAACAAGGATTTGCCAATGCACAGTTCAATTTGGGTGCGTGTTACGGCAATGGCTACGGTGTAGATAAAGATTTGAAACAGGCGGTATTATGGTGGATAAAAGCCGCTGAACAAGGATATACCTATGCACAGTTCAATTTGGGTGTGTGTTACGGCAATGGTTGCGGTGTAGATAAAGATTTGAAACAGGCGGTATTATGGTACACCAAAGCTGCGGAACAAGGAGATACCAGAGCACAGTTCAATTTGGCATGGTGTTATGAATACGGCGAAGGCGTTGCGAAAGATTTGAAACAGGCGGTATTATGGTATACCAAAGCCGCTGAACAAGGACATGCCAGAGCACAGTGTAATTTGGGCTACAGTTATGAACACGGCGAAGGTGTTGATAGAGATATGAGACAGGCGGTATTATGGTACACCAAAGCCGCTGAACAAGGATTTGCCAATGCACAGTATAATTTGGCATGGTGTTATGAATACGGCGAAGGCGTTGCGAAAGATTTGAAACAGGCGGTATTATGGTATACTAAAGCCGCTGAACAAGGACATGCCAAAGCACAGTTCAATTTGGCACAGTGTTATGCCAATGGCTACGGTGTAGATAAAGATTTGAAACAGGCGGTATTATGGTACACCAAAGCTGCTGAACAAGGAGATGCCAATGCACAAAAGGCGTTGACCAGATTGGGGCATTGAGGGTACAGGCTCCACCGCAAGCAGAGCGCAGCAAAGACGGATCGCGAGGCATTCCCCCGGATGCATTCAGAGCGTATTTGGCTAAAACGCCGGCAGACTGTTGTGAACGCATCAGCTGCGCCGGGAAGCACGCTCCCCACCCCGAATAAATCCCGCCTTGCCTATATACAATTTTTGCGCAGCAGTATGCGGCAAGGTCACGTTTTACTGACGCAACCCCCCAAAGGCACCCGGGGGTGCAGGGGCGTCGTGAGCGCCCCCTGCAAAAAACGCCGGGAAATACCTGCAAAGTTTAAAGATACCAACTGCGGTAAAACGCCGCCGGAGAGGATCACTTCATTTCCGTAGAGAAAAGTCTGTGGAAGGTATCTGCCATTTTACGGATGGAGTATCCCCCGACCGGTGCGAGGAGTTTACCTGCCCAGTTTTCACCGCTGGAGTAACATACTTCGGTCTGGTAATCGACCATTTTTGGGCAGGAGAGAAGTTTGGGCATCAATTCCTGCCAGTTGATCGTCCCGTCAAAGGGCATACCGTGCAGGTCGCCGTAACCGTCATTATCGTGGATATGGCAGGTAACGATCCGGTCACGCATGGTTTCAAGGGCAAAATCCTCCTGGATCACGCCGTTTTCCCACCAGCAGACCGCGAAGTAAGGTTCGTACTTGTCCAGTGTTTTGCCGGGGGCGGAAGCCATACAGTTGGCGTGTCCGGTATCGTAGCATGCTCCGATATTGGGGTGGTCGCCGAAGTGATTGATCAAACCCATGACCTCTTTAGCGGAATTGGGCAATTCAAAGCTGTTTTCCACGGCGATGATAATGCCGCATTTTTCGGCAGCGGGAAGCAGTTTTTCCAAGGTTTCCAAAGCCAGCGGGCGCAGGACATCCATCGGGATATGTTCATAGCAGTACTGGGCGGCACCGACATGTACGGTATAGGTGCGGCAGCCGAAATCTGCCGCGATCTGCATTGCCTTGATATGATCGGGGATCATTCTGGCGCGCAATTCCGCTTCCCGGGTGTTGATATCGTACCCCTTGCCGCCCAGTCCGTGGACTTCGCCGAAAGAAACATCCATATCTTTGCAGAGTTTTTTCAGGAAAACCACCTTGTCATCCGACCCGATCAATTCTGCCAGCAAAGTATCATTGATGACGAAATCACGGCAGTTGTTATCCAGAAATTCCCGGACGGTCGAATAGTATTGCGGTTCGGCAAGGTTTGCCCACGGGTAGTTGAAAAAGAGTTTTTTGTCCATTGTTTATCCTCGGTTCGTTGATGATCATGATGCGGCGGTGCCGCAGTAAAAACGCCTGATCACTGCATTCTGCCGGTATATATTTGAAGTTCCGGCGGCAGACTGAATGCTGAATTCAACAACACCCTGCATGTCCACTGCATTTTACAGAATTTCATAAACCGCCAGTCCTTTTTTACGGGGGCAGATTGCAGTACGGACATAATTTAGCATGAGTACATTTTTTTTACAAGTCCGGAATCGGTTTTTACTCCATTATTCCGGATCACAGCGGACGATTTGACACAAACCGGTACATTTTAAGTTTAAAAGGGTTGACAAAAGCCGGTTTAAGTATTATATTTCTGATTGGTAGATTTTTGGAGGTTTTTTATGGCAAAAAACAGTTATGCAGTATTCGGCATGGGGGTTTTCGGTTCAAAACTGGCGACCACTCTTGCCAGCAGCGGCAATACCGTGCTGATTTGTGACCGCAATGCCGCAAAAATTGAAGAATTGAAAGATAAAGTAGCCGATGCCGTCATCGCCGATGTGACCAATGAAGAGGTCATCCGGGAACTCAATGTCAGCAAATTCGATGCCGTAATCCTCGGTATGAGCAGTTACTTTGAGAGTCAGGTGCTGGCTCTGACTTTGCTGAAACAGGCCGGTGCCAGAAAAGTATTCATCAAATCCACCAGTCTGATTCAGGAAAAGATCCTCTACCGCCTCGGTGCCGATGAGGTCATCCAGCCGGAATTGGATGTGGCTGACCGCCTTGCCAGACGGCTTTCACTGGCGAATATTTCCGATATTTTTGAATTCAAAGGTTCTGCCATCGCCGATGTCATCGTCCCGGATTCCATTGCCGATATCCCGTTGCGGGATCTGGATCTGCGCGGCAAGTACAACATCACCATTTTGCTCAAATACACTCCGGACGGCTTGAATGTCTGCTCCATCGGACCGGAAACCATCCTTAAAGCGGGCGATCAGCTGACCGTTTTCGGAGATCAGAAATCAATCATTGAACTTTTCAGAGGTAATCAATCATGAGCGACTGCATATTCTGCAAAATCATCGCCGGGCAGATCCCCAGTGCCAAAATCTATGAAGACGAACTTATTTACGCCTTTCTGGATATCTCGCCCATCAACTTCGGACACACTCTGGTCATCCCCAAAGAACACCACCAATCCGCCGCCGCCATCCCCGAAAATGTCGCCGGCAGGATGTTCCATGTCGCTTCCCGGATCGGTATCCTGCTCAAACGCATGGAGGAATTCGACGCCTACAATCTGCATCTCGCCGACGGTACTGCTGCCGGTCAGGTGGTCATGCACGCTCACTTGCACGTCATCCCCCGGGGCGCGGAAGACAACTTCCGCTGGAATTGGCGGCAGCTGAACTACCCCGAGGGCAAAATGGCGGAAATCGCCGGAAGTATCGCTGAAAAATTGCAGAAAAAACTTGCAGAATGATCCGGAGCTGAAATATGATCCCCGAAGAATGGCAAAAAATACGGCAGGCGGCACTGGATATCCTGCAGCCCGATGAGAAAACTTTGAAACACGGTCTGGAACTGCATGAGGAGTCCTACGTCTTTGACGCTTACGGCTTTTCCCCCGGCGGCGGCGGCGAATGTCCCCGCATCGCCCAACTGGTCGAAGCGGGCGCTTCACGCAATGAGGTCATCCACACTCTGGAAGAGTTCCGGCAGAACAGCTGCTTTGACAACCCCGAAATGGCGGAACTGCTCAAAGCGGCATGGGATTTCGCCGGAGTGAACTGCAACTTCCAGAACAGCGGTCTGGAAGGCAACGACCCTGTGGAACTGCTCTTCCGCTTGAGCAACTACACCGCGGCATCCGACCGGCTGCACGATATTTATGAACGGGCAGTTTTTCCGGATGAATTGGATGCCATCCGGCAGCGCGGACATCGCGCGGTCTACATGACCACCAACGGGGTGCCGGTGCCGGACAACAAAATTTCCGCCGCCGAATCACTGGATCTGATCGGCGTATTTTACCGTCTGGGCGTGCGGATGATGCATTTGACCTACAACCGCCGCAATCTGATCGGTGACGGCTGTGCCGAATCCGCCGATGCCGGATTGAGCAGTTTCGGCAGAGATGTCGTCGCTGAAATGAACCGCACCGGCGTGCTGATCGACGTGGCGCACAGCGGACAGAAAACCAGTTATGAAGCAGCAAAAGCTTCGGTAAAACCCATGGTCGCCAGTCACACCGTGGCAAGTGCGCTGTCCACCCATTACCGCGGCAAAAATGATGAAGTGATCCGGGCGATCAAAGAGACCGGCGGCTTTGTCGGAGTGTGTGCCATCCCCGGATTTTTGCAGAATTCGATGGATATCAATGCTTTGCTGGATCATATCGAATATATCGCCCGCAAATTCGGTGTCGATCATGTGGCGATCGGCAGTGACAGCGGTATTTCGCTTGCTTCCGTACCCCTGCCGGATCTGCCCTTGTGGCGTCCGATCTGGGAACAGTACTGGACCGCGCCGGGAGTGCCGGAAGCTGTTCAGCAAAAAGAGTGGTCGGTCAACTGGCTCAACTGGCCCGTCTACACCGTCGGTCTGGTGCAAAGAGGCTTCACCGATGAGGAAATACGTAAAATAATCGGTGGCAATGTCCGCCGGGTCATCACTGAAATTCTGGAAAAATAACTTTATGGCTGAATTGAAACATATCCGCAACTTCTGTATCATCGCCCACATCGATCACGGCAAATCCACCCTCGCCGACCGGATGCTGGAAATCACCGGCACGGTGGAAAAACGTGATCTGCAGGAACAGCTGCTCGATGGCATGGATCTGGAACGCGAACGGGGGATCACCATCAAATCCCACCCGGTGCGCATGGTTTACGATCCGGGTGACGGCACGGAGTACGAACTCAACCTCATCGACACTCCGGGACACGTGGACTTCACTTATGAGGTCAGCCGCAGTTTGAGTGCCTGCGAAGGGGCGATTTTGCTGATTGATGCCACGCAGGGGGTTCAGGCGCAGACGGTTGCCAATGTGAATCTCGCATTCCGCCAGAATTTGCGGGTGATCCCGGTCATCAACAAGATCGACCTGCCAGCCGCCAATTTGCCGTTGTGTTATGAACAAATGGAAGAGATCCTCGCATTGCCCCGGGAGGAAGCTCTGCAGGTTTCCGGCAAGACCGGCGAAGGCGTCGCCGAATTGCTCAAAGCGGTGATCGAACGCATCCCGCCGCCGTCGGTCGGTGATGAAGCTGGCAGTGCAGCACTGATTTTTGACTCCCGGTACGATATTTTCCGGGGGGTGGTGAATTTTGTGCGGGTACAGCGCGGAGTATTCAAGCGCGGCACCAGGATCCGGCTCTTTTCCAACGGTATTGAGAGTGAACTTAAAGAGGTCGGACACTTCAGCCCCGATATGCACCCCGATCCGGAATTGGGTCCCGGCAGCGTGGGGTACATCATCCCCAACTTGAAGTCCCCCGCCGATACCCGGATCGGTGACACCATCACTGATACCCAGAAACCCAGTGCCGAACCGCTGCCCGGATTCCAGCAGGTGCGCCCGATGGTATTCAGCGGTATCTATCCCATCGATACTGCGGACTACGATCAGCTCAAAGCGAGCATGGCAAAACTGCAGCTCAACGATGCGGCATTTTTCTATCAGGCAGAGAGTTCGGCGGCGCTGGGGTTCGGATTCCGCTGCGGTTTTCTGGGGCTGCTCCACATGGAAGTCATCCAGGAGCGGCTGCGCCGGGAGTACAATATGGACATCCTGGCTACCTATCCGTCAGTTATTTACCATGTTTACATGAAATCCGGCGAAAAACTCGAGATCGACAACCCCGTGCATCTGCCCGATCCATCCGGTATCGAACGCATCGAAGAACCGGTCATCAACTGCCATTTGATGATCCCCAATGAGTATATCGGTGATGTGATGAATCTGGTGATGAGCAAACGGGGGATCTGTACCAATACCACCGGAGTGGACGGCAATCACGTGATCATTACCGCCGAAATGCCCATGCATGAAATTCTGATCGACTTCCACGATAAATTGAAGTCCATCACCCGGGGCTACGGCAGCATGGATTATGAACCGGCTGGCTACCGGGCGGGAAAAATGGTCAAACTGGATATTATGGTCAACGGTGAAACGGTGGATGCATTCAGCAGTATCGTTCACGTGGATATGGCTTATGAACGCGGCAGACAGGTGGCGGAAAGATTGCGCGATGCGATCCCGCCGCAGATGTTCCAGATCGCCATTCAGGCTGCCGTCGGCGGCAAGGTGATCGCCCGGGAAACCATCCGTCAGCTGCGTAAAAACGTGCTTGCCAAGTGTTACGGCGGTGATATCACCCGTAAACGCAAATTGCTGGAGAAGCAGAAAGAGGGTAAAAAGCGCATGAAATTGATCGGTCAGGTCAATATCCCGCAGGAAGCATTTGTCGCCGTGCTTAAAGCACAGGAATTCAACCAGTAACATCAGAAAGGCGTGAATCATGGGAAGTTTGTGGGCGAAGTTTATCGAGTGGATTTCCCACCGTCCGTCAGTGGAAAGCATCAGTGAAGATATTTTCACCCGGGGCTTGTGGAGCGGCTTTATTGCCGGAGCTGCGGCGGTCGCAGTGGTGCTGATAATAATCTGGCTGCTTTCCCGTAAAAACGGGGATAATATGATCAAAGTGGAGAGCAAAACCGGCACGATCACGGTCAGTGTCAGTGCCATCGGCAGTGTCATCCGCCATGCCGGGGAGAGTGCCATACCGTGTCTGGATATCCAGCGGGTCAGGATCTTCAAAAAATCCGGCGGCTATCAGGTCGTCATCCGCGCCCGGATGGATGCCTCCAGGGACACGGCTCCGCAGTTGATGGACAAATTGGCGGTGATCGTTAAAGAGCAGATGAGTGCGGCATTCGGGATCAGCAATATTTCCGATGTCAAACTGATCATTGCTTCCTGCCGCGGCAATGCCGACATCCCGGAAAATGAAACTGCGCAGGATGACAAGAGCGCTTCTGCAAAATCGGAATATTCCACCTTTATCCCGCTGAAAACTTCCCGCCGGGACGAAGATCTCTGACCGGCAGATCCGGGACAATAACGGTATAAGCGTTATTCCCAGACTACCCGGCAGGGGATCCTGATGATATATTTCATGGTTTCCAACCCTTTGGGGCGCAGGGTGACCAGCAGGTGACTTCTTGGGCCCGGGGCAAGGCAGCTTACGCTGCGGGTAAGTTCGCCGGATACCGCTTCCATACCGGATGCGGAATGACTGTAGCCCTGGGGAGACTCCACCCAGATGACAGAGGGTCTTTTACCTGGCAGCTGATAGCGGATCTTGAAATGAAGATTCTGTCCTTTTTTCACTTTGATCGTTTTTCCGGAAACAAACGGACGGTTGATGGATTTCAGGCTGTATCCCCATTTGACGATTTTGAATTTTGACTTGCCGTACAGTTCATTATATGCTGCCACCCGCTGATTCCGGGCATTTTTTTCAGCTTGTGAGAGAAGTTGGTCAGTTACCTGGATGGAACAATCAAAAAGGATGAATTTGGCGGTGTAATTGTGGTCAACCGGCATGACCGCACACCGGATCCCATGCCACATGCCGAGCCGGTCGGGCAGGATGGTACTGACCAGATAAGTACCGCTCTGGTCGATTTTCTTTCCTTTATTGCGTCCGATACGCATATCATCCATGCCGGTGATATTCAATGCTGCCCGGAATTTTCCCGGCAGTTG
The DNA here is from genome assembly GCA_015061495.1 of Lentisphaerota bacterium. Taxonomy (GTDB): domain Bacteria; phylum Verrucomicrobiota; class Lentisphaeria; order Victivallales; family Victivallaceae; genus UBA1784. Next base: position 1,274 of record SUWL01000035.1, on the reverse strand, counting down.
GTAACGGAGTTTGAAAAAAATTCTGGTGCGGGGAGCGATTTTGATCTCTTCAACGGCAGAAAATGGGCGGTCCACCTTATCCGGCGAAGTTCCCCAGGCGGTGATTTCCACGGAAACGTTGACCGGTTTGCCCTTTGGAGAGGTCAAAGTACATTTGCCGGCGGCGGGAAATACCGGGGCATTGGGCAGTCGTAAATTTTTGTACAGGCGGGAGATGTAAATATTCTCCCGGCAGTAACCGTCGGCTTCAAAAAGTTCCTTGCCGTTGGCATCAAGGATCTTTGCCGCCGGATAACCGTTGCCGAAGTTCAATTTTTTCCGGAGTGCCTGATTGTAACTGCGCTGTTCCTGCGGCATGGGAATTTTGGCAGTCGGGAAATCCAGATATACCAGAATCAGATGTTTTTTGGCAAAATCGGTAAAAAGTTTCTGCGAAAGGACCCGTTCCTCCAGATCTATACACCATGAACACCAATCGGAACCGGTTTGCAGGACATAGACGAATTTATTTTCCTTTTTCGCCCTTTCCAGAGCCGGTTCCAATTTCAGCATCCACCTTTTATCCGGCGGGGGAAGCCACTTCTCTGCGGCATGCAGAAAACTTCCGGCGAGGAGAAGCGGCAGAAACAAACAAGCAAACAGCGTTTTCATAACATCAGTATCCTTCCGGTTGAACGATCATAATATACATTCGGTTTGTATTGATTGCAAGTTTCGTATCCATCAATGCGTTGCAGCTGCCGCCGCAAGGCAGTCCGGTATGTTTTAATTCCGTTTCCGGCACTTTTTTACAGCGGAAAACGGCGAAATCATACCATAATATGATTTTAAGCGGATTTTTATCTGTTGTCAACTTGCGATGGAGTTGATTTGTGTCCGAAGTGGTTGTATTTTAGTGTAAGCTCTTTAGAAATGAGGCAGGAAAACAGTATGCAAGGTCGCTATAGCAAAACTGTACTGGCAAAAAGCCCCTCATCCGGCTGTGCGGGACGGACAGTTTTGTTCCGCCGGAGCAGGAAAACTTCATTACGGCAGACAACTATCAGATCGGCAAATGTGCGGCGAAACTGCTGATGGATTCCCGATGCCGCAAGCCGCTGGCATTCCGGAAAAGGGTGGACAACCGCAACTTCGCGGAGCGGGCACAGGGATTTTGCGACACCTTGAACCCCGCCAAGCAGGAGCTGGGCGCGAGATTGCCCACTATGTGCCACCGCCTTGTCCCGCCATCGCCAAAGGCGACGGCGGAAGGTTTGATTTTTCACAAAAAAAAG
>SUWL01000034.1 GCA_015061495.1 Lentisphaerota bacterium | reverse complement strand
GCCAAGCGTATAATAAAGGCTTGCTTAAAACCGAAGCGAAAAATTTATTGCTTGTCTGGAGCAACGCGACAGACAGGCTCGATTGGCGAAGCCAAGCGTTTAATAAAGGCTTGCTTAAAACCGAAGCGAAAAATTTATTGCTTGTCTGGAGCAACGCGACAGACAGGCACACTTGGCGAAGCCAAGCGTATAATAAAGGCTTGCTTAAAACCGAAGCGAAAAATTTATTGCTTGTCTGGAGCAACGCGACAGACAGGCTCGATTGGCGAAGCCAAGCGTATAATAAAGGCTTGCTTCTATCTGACCGGAATCTTACCGGTCATAACTTCCACTTCTTTTCTGATTCTCAAGGCGCAGACTTTTTGTGCTTTGACAACCTGTATCACTCCAATTTTTCAGCCGCGAAGTCCAGTAATGGATCGTCGCGGCGTTTTTGTGTTTTAACCTTCTCCAAGTGGAGAAACAACTAATAACCAAGGAAAGAAAAGCAAAAATGAAAAAATCTCTCCTCTCTGTCGGAGCTGCGTGCTTGGCAGCTGTAAGTACGATTACCGGATGCGGTAGTCTTGAACAGCAATCCCCCGATGCTTACCTGAAAGAATTGAATCAGTTCATGGACAAAGCAACCGGATTGGAAAATCACCAGCGTCAGGAAGAAAGACATCTGCTGCCGAATGCCTCTCTGTCATCTTCCAAAGCGTTATATGTCGCCATTGCCGGTGCTTCTCTTGATGCTATCGAATTGCGCTATGGCAAAGCTGATGAGCTGTATGTTGCCAAAGCTGCCACTGATCCGAATTACATCGGCGAATGGAACGCTCTGCGCAATGCCGATGCGGATCAAGACAAAGCTGCCAAAGCGGCAGAAACGTTGAAAGACGTTATCAAAAAAGCTTATGAGACCTATCAGACCCGTAATAAAAAGAGCGTTGATGAATTGTACGCTTCGGTAATTGGTGCAGTTGCCCAGCAGGACTATCTTTTCTACAAAAAACAGCTCAAAGCCGGTGATGCCACTGCCGATGACTATAAAGATCAGAAAACCTGGTTGGAGCTTGGCAAGAAAAACATCCAGCGTGTGGTGGATGAAGAGAAAAAGGTGATGGATGAGCGCGCCAAAAAAGTTGAGGATGCCAAAAAACAGGCCGAAGCGGATGAGCGCAAGATCCAGTTGATTCTCAAATATCATGGCAGCAGACTTGCCATTCCCGGAACCAAAGCCGGTATTGCCGCATTGAGAAATGTTTTGGCTGATGCCAAGCTCCCGCCGGTACTTGTCAATTTCGGTTGCGATTATCTCAAGAAACAGATTCTTGATAAAATGGTCCAGAATATGGCTGATGCCGAAAAAGAATGGCCGGGAGTTGTCACCGCTATTTCCGATGCGATCACTCCTTATGAAATGCCCAAATTTGATGCTGCCGGACTCAATGCTTTCAATGCCAAAGACAGAATTCTGAAATATGTCGACGCTGTTGGCAGCAGTTTGGATGCTTGGCAGAAAAAAGCCTTCGGACCTTATGTGTACGCGGCCGAAATGTTTGGCAAACGTACCGGCTACACCTTTAAAGCCTGGTCCTGGAGCTATGAAAGCTACAAAGCCTACAAAGAAGCTGCAGAAGATTAATTCCGCAATATAAACCAAGATGAGATGGCTGCCCCATCTCATCTTTTATCCGACAGGTGTCATTGTGAAAAATAATTTTTTATTGATTGTACTTTGCGGTGCTTTGGCATGTTTGTTTTGCTCCTGTTCCAGTTTTGAACCGACCCGAAGTCTGGAAGAAGCCTTCGCACATGTGGAAAATGACTTACAGTATCACAACCGTCAATATATGGAACAAATGCAGGTTGGTGATAACATGGTCGTCCCCGATATCAAAAAAATCGGCAAACTCTATTTCGCGGTCGCGCTTGAAAAACAGGGTAACTCCGCGGATGATATGAGCAACTCCATGAGCGATGAAATTTTTGCGGCATTCCAGAGGGAATTTGAAAATGCCACAGCCGGTTGCGGCCGTTTCCCCGTTGCTCAAATGCACCATGGACTTCAGGACAAAAATTTGCGCAAAAAAACCCATGACGGGACTGCCAATGTCGCAGATTTTGATGCCTCCGAATTGAAAAAAGCAGAAGCGAACATCCATGTCACTCCAATGCGTTCTCAATCCAGCAATGCCGATGGTGTCCAGAGAACGACCACCTATACTTTTAAGCTGGTATGCAATCCGCTTGCCGCAGTAAATAATGCTCCGATGGGGGATTTCCCGCCGTTTTCGGTCCAATTTGCCTCTGATATCCGAACCATTACAGACAGATTCGGACGCACCAAAGAAGGTTTGAGACTGGATGATTTCAGAAGTAATGCCGGCAATCGCCTGATGAACGACCTCGCTCTGCGTCAGGGACGTGCAGCAATCGTAAAATTCTTCGCGCATGTGTATAAATGCTTCCCGGTTGGCGGCATGGTCACCAACTTTGATGAAGATGGCAGAGCGCTTTTCAAAGCAAACCGTGCAATGGGATTGCAGAAAAACATGGAATGTGTCATTTTCGGAATCAAAAAAGGTGATCCGGATGCAATTGCAGTACCGTTATTCAATGCAACCGTTACCGTGCTCTCTCAAACCGGCAATTCCACATTGCAGATTTGGCGCGAATCCGAGAAAAAAACCGCCCGGAGAATAATCCAAAAAATCAGAGATGATTTTGACGAAGCAAAAGAAGATTATGAATTCTTTGCCTGCGCCGATGGTTTTGCCGAATGGCCCGACTTTGTCGAACAGCAGAACCGGGTGCAAAAATGACTGTCAAGCGTATTTTTATTCCAAGTGCGCTTTGCGGTATTGTCGCGTTTTTGGGTGGATGTACCAACACATCCACTCAAAACAACAATATCAATGTCGTGAACAACAATACAACCATTGTTGCAGCAGCCGGCGACTCCCGGTCAGAGGTGTTTGATATCGATGCTGTCATCAAAAACATGGGCAGACGCAGAATGCGCAGCGGCGAATCTGCCGATGCCGGGATTTGGCTGGTTTGCCGCGTAAAAGTTTCCGGAGATGACAAACAACAGGCTCTTGCTCTGGCTGAAATCCGGGCAAAAAGATCTTTTGCCGAATGGATAAAATCCACCGTTTCCAAAAAAGCTGTTTCGCAGAGTATGCAAAAAGTTGACGGCGAAAATGTCGTCAGCCACTCTTTTTATTCCTCTTTGACAAAGGTCGATTCCCGTGCCTTGCTCCGCGGAGTGACATTTCACTCTTTTTCTCCGGAAGGAACTGAAGCGTACTTTTATGTCACCGGCAAAATCGCCGACCGTACCGCCGAATTGGAAGCGCAATTAAAAGCAGCTCCTCCGGGAGTGGTTCGCGCAACTGGCTTCGGAACGATCGTCAGCGGTAAAATTGCTCCGGCTAAACGGGAGGCAAGACAGGCCGCTTTCCGCTCGGCGGTGGAACAGGTGATGGGAACTACCGTCATCGGTCAAAGTCAGTTGATGGATAACGAAAAAGCCAAATCCAAGGTGATCGCTCAAACCGCCGGTAATATCAAAGAATACCGCATTGTCAAAGAGGAACAAAACGGTAAGAGTTATCAAATCATCATCAACGCCAGAGTTGATGAACAAAATCTGCTTGACAACTATGCGGCAATGGTCCGTTCCATGGGGAATCCCGGTTTTGCCATCACCGCACAGGATCCGGATGTCAAAGCCGCACTCGGTGATTTTTTCGCTTCTCTCGGCTTCAAAGTCACCGACGATCCGGCAGACACCCAGTTTCTGGTAGATGCGGACTGCAAATACATCCCGGTGTATGACGACCATTACGGGAAAGGTCTCCAAATCGATGTTTCATTGAAAATAGTGGATGTAAAAACCCGGCAGCAGATCCTTTTTGCGCAAAACAATCCCCGCTTGAGCTCCACGTATTCCGGCAATTTGCAGCAGATCCGTAAAATGGCAGCCGGACGTGCATTTAAAAGCATAAAAAAGGAGCTGCATGAAAAACTCAACAAAGTAGTAATGGACTGGGTACTCAACGGCCGTGAAGTCACAGTCGTATTCAAAAACGCTTCCGACACTGCCTTGGATGAGATTTTGGCACAGTCGGTTGCAGATGTACCTTGTGCCAAATTCCAAACCCGCAGCCGCAACGGCAATACACTGGTATTGCATTGTTCTTATGTCGGTCCCAGTGCGGACTTTGAAGAATTTTTGCGGGAGCGCATGAAAAAAGATCTGCCGCAGGGAACCGCAATTCCTGCGACAAAAAAAATTGAGTTAAACTCTCTTGAGTTTGCTTTTTAACATTACTTAAAACACAAAAAAGAAAGGATGAAAAATGTACAAAAAAGCAGTTCTGGTATTGATGCTGTGCTCATGCATTGCCGCAATGGCACAAGAGCAGGCTGATGTCCCGCAGCAACCCGGCGACAGCGAAGTGGAAGTCAAAGTTATCGACTGCCAGAAAGAGTTGGGAAAAATCAGAAGAAAAATCCGCAAACAAGGCATGACTTCAGTACGTTGTGTCGACATCGGATGTGCCCCGCTCAGCAGAGATTATGTCCTCAATCGCCGTATGGCATTTGAGCAGGCTGAATTTCTGGCAAAACAAGAGATCGCCAAATCTTTCCAGCAAAAAGTTTCCTCCGCCATGGCTGGAAATTCCGTGGAATCCCATGCCGGCTTGAAAGCCAGTGATCTGGAAGGTGATGCCACTGCAGTTGCACTCATAAACCGGGAATTGAATAAAGAACTGGAGGCAATGGGTATTGACCGTAACGACCAGGAAGCTGTCAAAAAAGCCATTTCCAAAGTAAAAGGTACAGACAGTTTCAAAAAACGCATCGAAATCGCTTCTCAAGCATATTTGATCGGTGTGTCTGCCTATGCTTCAGCTTCCAGCAAAGACAAGGTCGGAGTATTGATATATTCCAGCGAAACTCTGCGTGATATTGCCAGCGGTATGCTCTCCGGCAATATCAAAAAATATGCTCCCGGGATCTCGGTTGATGATTATTTCGAAGCCGTGGAAGAAAATCTCGCCAATACTTATGGCGTGCGCGTTATGATCGACGAAAACGGTGATCCCTGTCTGGTGGCTTTCGCCCAGAGAGAGATCCTCACTTCGGAAGATTCCGCCGTTGAAAACGCCGGTGATGCCGCCACCGCCATGATCCGTGAATTTGTCGGTACTTCCGTCATGCTGAAAAAAGCGGAAGAATCCAATCGTACCATGGTTTATCTCGAACCGGTCGACAGTACCGATAACAAGGCTGTCGCAACTGCCACTGCAGAAGTTCGCAAAAATGCCATGGCAGAGGCAGAAGCGATCGACTTCTCCGGTATTGAAGAATTAGACAGCGGCATTATCCGTTTGCCTTCCGGTGACAAAATTGCCTGGGCAGTCAAATATTGGACTCCGCGTACCGCAACAGCTGCCGCCCAAGCCCATGCACAGGGAGAAAAACAGCGTCAAGTCGTACAACAAGGTGCCGCAGTTTCCGGCCGCAAGCCCGCTCCTGTCCGCCGCCCCGTAACCCCGGCTGCCAGAAAAGGACGTAAAAACCTCGGTTCAGAAGGCGTTTCCGCCGGAGTTCTGCCTGCTCTGTAAATTCAACCATCCCCCTCTGTAATTACAAATTGCAGAGGGGGCAAGGAATCAGCCATGAAATATGCCATATACGTATTATTTGTTTTGTCGTGTATATTGACGGTCAAAATATATGCGGTAGATGTATTTGATTATTGGGATAATAATCGGGAACAATTGATTGAAAACCGGATCACGGTTTTTTCCGGATATGTATATGCAGTTGGACGTGCAAAAAAAATCGCTTCGGACAATATGGCATATGAAATGGCTGAAACCAATGCTCTTGAACAACTGATCGATTTGAAAAAAAATGACGTTGATTTTTCAAAATCGCCGGTAAAACTTTCTAAAAAACTTCAAGATGCCGTTTGGAAAAACTGGCATAATTCATTAGGCATCAATTACACTGTAAAACAACAAATCTCTCTGGAAAAATTCCGGAAGGGCAATATTTTTTATTATGCAGCAGCATACAAACTCAATAATGTTATTTTTACTGACCCTATCCCGGTCTCATGGAGCAGAATTTACCATGATTTCAAAAATAATCCCGACAAACGGAATGAATTACTTTTTTTTGAAATCATTCCTGAAAATGAATTAGCAGCATTAAAAGATGCTGTTGAAAATAATATTGCCAAACAGTACGGCAAAAACTTTTCTCTGATGTTCATGGGGAAAGATGTTCCGGCAGTTCCACAAAAAAAATACGATATTGCGAAATCCGCAAGTGAAAAATATAATTCTGAAACAGCATTCAAAATTCTCGTAATTGCAGCAAATACACTGCCATACGATAAAAAAATCTGTACTTTACTGGCAGAAAAATTTGATGCTATGCAGATGCCGCGCTGTGCCGGGATTATGCGTAAATGCGCCGGACAAAATGAAAAATTGCTCATCGAACCGGAAAAGATTGCTGCCCCTGCGCAGGAAAACGTCATTCAAACAGAAAACAAAACGTTTTATTCACCGGTAAAAAAGTTTCACCGGCAACCGGAAGCGACTGATACTGCCCGGAAAACAGTCAGAAAAGCAGAAGTGAACTCTGCCGCTGATACGGATAAAAAACCGGATAAAACTTCCACCGTCGATCTCATCAAACTGCTGTAGTAAAAAAAGGAATATATAAAATGTTGCAGAATATCATCTTTGCCCTGATAATCATCTTCCTGATGGCTGGCGCATTTTTCTGGATGTGGAAACTGTCCAAATGGTTGGTGATCCCGATCCAGATCATCTTATTTTCACTGCTGATGATTGTCATATTCAAAGTTTTTGTCACCAGAGACAATGCCGAAAAACTCAATTCCGAACTGGAGAAATCCGGCATTGCCAAAGTCGAAGAGGCGGCGGTTACCGGGACTTTGAATGCGGTAAAATCATCATCAGAAGCCAAAACGCCTGACGAAAAACCCGGTAATGAAAAAAATACCGCAAAAGTGGTTCAAGTGAACGAACCGGCAAACAATATTTCCAAACAACCGGCGGCAGAACCGAAACCGGTTCAGCAGCAGGCCGCCGCTGAACAACCGGAAAAAGTAAACCTTATAGATTTGCTTTAACGGATGAACTGTCCGGTTCAACAGAACAATACAGTTTACAACCGCAAATTTTAAGGTATCGATTTGTCAACTGCTCAATAACGTCTGATCGTATCACAATAAATGAGACAACAACAAATTATGAAAAAAGTATTATTCGCTGCACTGATTTCAGTGTGCTGTATGGTCACCTCTTTTGCCCAAAAGCCAAATCCGATTGAGGAAACCGCCAAAAAATTTGCCATCCGGGATAACGCGTTTGATTACAGCGTTTCCTACATCCTCGCCCCCGATTTCCGGGATGAGGACAGCAATCTGGATAAAAATGGGTATATCCGGCGCATACGTGAGTTAAAAGCAACCGTCAGACGCGGAACAAGTGCCAGCATCAGCTCTTACGACAAAACTTGTGTCAGGAGATTTTACTCCGATGATCCGGAAAAATTGCAGGAAATCAAAGAATATTCCCCTGCCCGTATGGCAAAAGAAGCAAACAAAATCCGTAAAACATACCGCAACTACCGGGAAGATTTGAAAAAAGAAACTGCCTCTGTCAAGGTTTTAAGCATCGGTGGAACCAACGAAAATCCTGTCGTAAAAGTTTCCATCACCGACTATGAAAATGGAGAAAAATTGCTTGACAACGTTTATACCATTACCCTTACCTTGCGGGGAAAATCCACCTGGCGGGTACTGAAGTATTCTTCAGAAATGGAGTAACTCAAAAAATCACCGCCTTACCTGGCAGCCGGTGTCTTCCAGTACCCCGGCAGCTTCAGCAAATCCGCGCCGCAAGTGGGAAACATGGTGCGCATCGGCACTTACCGTCACCGGAATATTCCGCGTAAACGCTTCGGCGAGCAATTCCGGTGCCGGATACGCTTCAGCGCACTCCTTGTAGTATCCGGCGGTATTCACTTCGATCGCTCCGCCGTTTTTCTGCAAAATATCCAGCACCTTGCCCGCTTGCGGAAAATATTTGCGGTTGTCGATCAAACCGAATTTTTTCGGCAGATCAAGGTGCCCGATAAAAGCGAATTCCCGGCGTTCCGCAGCCCCGGCAACTTTGCGGTAATAGATCCGGCAGATATCATCCTTTTGCGATTCGCTCAATTCCTGCCAGTCTTCAATGACATAATCCACCGGAAACACCCCGGCATAATGCACGGAACCGATCAGATAATCCAGCGGAAATTTACGGAGTTCCGACAAAACCTGATCGATATTTTCAAAGAAAAAGTCCACTTCCAAACCGATTTTCAGCGAAAAATTCTCATCTTCCAGTTCCGCACGCAATTTTTGCAAAGTACCGATATACTCCGGCAGCCTTTCCGGTGCCATTGCCCAAGATTCAGAATCCATGTTTTCACACGGCGGGATCACCCAGTGATCGGAGATCCCGAACACCCGGAAACCCGCCGCTTTGCCGCCGTAACACATCTCGCTCAAAGAACTTGCTCCATCGCTCCAATCGCTGTGATTGTGCAAAGAACAATTCAAATCCACTTCCGGAAATTTCAGTTTCATAATCTGCTCCATCATTGTTTTTATGCAATATAGCACCGGAAAGTAAAATTGTCAAATTCACCCGCCCCGATCCCGCGGCTTTCACCACCATAAAAATACCGGCAAGTTTTCCAGGAAAACTGCAGAAAAAAAATAGCTTGAAATAAAAAAAATAGCTTGAAATAAAGATATTACAGGTGTATATTCTACGTGTGTATATTTTGGATTTTAATATTTTGCGGCATGGAGATTCACCCACCGGATATTTGCAAATGCGGTATAAAAAAAGTGATGTATAAAAGTTACCGGACAGCGGCAGATTTGAAACATTTGCCGCCGATAATTTTTTAACATTTCACTGCCGCAGTTTTTCGGATACGTGATTCTCTCCGGCGCAGAAAAAAACAACCGGAGCAAAAGAGTTATGTGCGAAAAAAAGAGTTGTGGTCTCAAAGATCATTATTCAGCTATGGATCAGGAATCCTTGTGCCTTGAAGCATTGAGCATGCAGGAAAAAATCGGGCGTATGCAGGAAAAAATCGATACTCTTAAAGCAGAACGCGATTCGCTGCGCCAAACGATTTCAGACACCCTCCGGACGATCGGTTCCCTGCGCACCAGCCGCGCCGCCCGCCTGACCAAAATGATGCAAATATTCTCCAACCCCGGAAAATTCAACGAAAAAAATATTTTTTCCGCAATGTGGAAAAAATTTATCAAAAAAGAGCCGCTGGCTGCCAATTACGATATATTCTGCGAAGTGACCAATGCGCTGATGAAGCAAAATTGTTACGGTTCCTCGGAACTTTTTTCGCTCCCTTACTCCCGCTCTGCCGATTTTGCCGGTGACGTATTCATTTTTGCCTCCGTACCATTTGATGACATCGGCGGCGGTCAGCGCAGTGCCCAATTCACCCGCTGCATGCTCCAGCGGATGTTCAAAGTCACCTACATCTACAAATACCCCAAAGTTGAGAACGGCATGGAAATTGCCAACGAATATCTTTCCGATCAATTTTCACACATTTTTCTCAAAAACACCGATCCGGAAACCATTTTCCGCTATGCTTCCGGCAAAGCTCAAGTGATCTTTGAATTCCCGCACCCCGACTTCCTGCCCTATCTCGAAGCAGCGAAATCCATGGGACTGCACACAATTTATGAGTTGATCGACCCCTGGGATACCTCGCTTGGTTCAGCATGGTACACCAAAGAAACTGAACAGATCTTCATTGACGACTGCTCCACGGTCACTGCCACTGCCAAAGTGTTGCGCGATCATATCAAATCCTGCGGCAGAGATGATGTCCGCTACGTACCCAATGCGGCGGATACCCGCTACTTCGGAGTCTATGCCAAGCACAACCGTCCGGCAGATTATCCGTCAGTCTACAACAAAAACATCATCTATTTCGGTTCGATGTACGGTGAATGGTTCGACTGGGGCGCATTGAAAACCGCCGCCATGCGCAATCCGGACACCGGTTTCGTCATGATCGGTGAACCGCCTGCCGACCGCACCAATATGCCGGCGAACATCCTTTTCCTCGGCATGCGGCAGAATTTTGAACTTGCCGCTTATCTGGCGGCATCCGATGCGGCGATCATACCTTTCCGTCCCGGCAAACTGGTGGATGCAGTTTCGCCGATCAAGGTCTTTGAATATCTCTTTTCCGGCAAGCCGGTCATCACTTTGCGCATGCCGGAAGTTGACGGATACCCCGGTGTATATCAGGCAGATAACGAGGAACATTTTGCCGAATTGTGTTCGCTGCGGCAGATCCGCGCACCCTTCCCCGCGGAAAAAGAACTCTTTGTTTCGGCAAACACCTGGAACCACCGGCTGGACAAGATCCTGAATTACCCGTCCCTGCGCCACACCTACAGCATCATCATCCTGATCCACAACAACGGTGCGATCATCGAACGGATCCTCGATACGCTGCTGTTCCACACTGCCGGCATGCCGGTGGAAGTCATCGTGGTGGACAATGCCTCCAAAGACAACGGCCCGGAAATCGTCGAAGCCCGTTATGCCGGCAAGGTCAAACTGATCAGAAATCCGGAAAACGGCTGCGCCAGCGGCAGAAATCTCGGAGCTTCCCATGCGGCAAATGAGCAGCTGATCTTCTTTGATTCCGATCAGTGGTTCTCATCGGCGGCGTGGCTCTACGACTACGATCTGCTTTGCGATCTCCATCCGGAAGTCGGCGCATTCGCCTGGAATGCCGGTTGGTTTGCAGATGTCACTTTGCACGGTCCGATCGTAGATTACCATCCGGCACGGGAAACCGATTCTCCGGAATATCTCGCCAAAGGTTTCCGTACCGACATGCACTATCTGGCAACCAGCGGATTTTTCATTTCCAGAGAACTTTTTCAAAAGATCGGCGGCCTGGATACCTTTTACGATCCGACCATCTTTGAGGATACCGATTTGAGTATGCGCGTGCTGAATGCCGGATACCAGATCGCCTACCGCGACTTTGCCGGTATCATGCATCAGCCGCATCAGACCACCAAAGCCAGTGACGGTTCAAACACCTATCAGCGGCTTTTTGAGCGCAATTCGGAATATTTCCGCAAACGCTGGCTGAAAAATCTGCAGGAAATGCACGTCCCCGGTTTTGAAGTCAGTGAAACACCGGCTGCAGAAGAAGGAGAAAATAAATGAAGCGCAATATCTTAAAACATCGTTTTACTTTTGGCATTGAATGGGTGTTGATCCCGCTGATTCTCGGTGTGATCGCCATGCCTCAAGCCCGGAAAAATGCCCGCACGTCATCGTGTGTCAACAATCTGAAACAACTTTCGATGGCGGCGCTTATGTATGCCCAAGACAATGTTGACTGGTATCCGGAGGACAAAAACCTGACCGATTGTCTGCCGATGCTGGCAACCTACATCGGTGACAACGAAAAAGTATTCATCTGCCCGATGACCCAAAGTCAGACTCCGACCTATGCGTTTTTGCTCTCAAATGCCGGTCTGAAAATTTCACAAATCCAAAGACCTTCTTCTCTGCCGGTATTCATCTGCGATGCACACGCCAAATATCAGGAGGTTGTCGTTGCATTTGCCGACGGTCACGTTGAAGTGCGCAAATTGCCTTATCCGATGACCTCATACGAGGAGATCGTCAAGCATCTGCTTGCCGGAAACACCGGAGAGTCCAGCCGGGTACTCGATGCGGTTTTGGGAAACGCCCGTCGGCTTGACCGCCGACGGTAAACCGGATTATGCTTATCTGCTTGCCGGGATCGATCTGAAAATTTCCCGGCTCACCCATCCGGAAGTGCTGCCGGTGATAATCTGCCGTAAGCACGGCAAAAGTGCCTGTCTGCTCAATATGTATACCATCCCAGCTGCCAGAGGGATGGGACTTGCCGGAAAGATCCTCGCCATGCTGGTGGAGCATGCCCGCAAAGAAAAATGCTGCAAAGTCTTTTTGAATGCCTCCGATATGGGGACCGCTCTACCTCAACTTCGGCTTCAAAGAGATCGCCAACGAAATGGTTTTTGACCTGTGAATCAGTTTCCGGACTTTTTCCGCTTGCAAACTGCGGCATTTTACAGTATATTAACCGCAGTCCGATAAAGGAGGGAAAATGAAGCGTAAACTGGTAAAATATCACATGTTCATTGTCGAAGGTGCTGCCGCGCTGGCTCTGCTGATGCTGACATCGGCACTGTTGTCCGGCAGAAATGCCGATGCCGGAGCAAAAAGAGCCGCCTGTGTCAACAATCTCAAAACACTTTCCTACTGTCTTTTATTATATTGCGAAGACAATGACAACAATTATCCCGCCGGTCACGCCCGGAGCGAACTGCTGCCGATGCTGAAAATCTATGAAATAAACGACCGGATATTCGTCTGTCCGGAATCCGCCGACGGCAAACCGGATTATGCTTATCTGCTTGCCGGGATCGATCTGAAAATTTCCCGGCTCACCCATCCGGAAGTGCTGCCGGTGATAATCTGCCGTAAGCACGGCAAAAATGCCGTGATCGCCTTCGCCGACGGTCATGTGGAAACTTGCACTGTCCCGCAGGAGAACTATTCATACGAAAATATCGTGCTTCAGGCGACCGCCGATCACCGGCACAAAAAAATATCCGGTCTGGATACCGTACTGGCAAATGCCCGGGATCTCGACCGAAAAACAAGGAAAACAACACCATGAAAATTGCCGTTATCAGCGACATCCACCTTTCAGAAAAAATCATCCCCTGCCACCACTGCCGGAGGGGCGACCTCGGAGCGGAACTGCTCAAGTGTGCCGTTGACCAGTTGAATAATGAGGATCATCCGGATATTCTGCTGGTTGCCGGAGATCTTTCCGACTCACCGAAAACTCCGCATCTGCTGGACACCTGCCGGGAAATTCTGGAAACTTCCGCCGCTCCGTACATTGCCATTCCGGGCAATCACGATCCGGCGCCGGAAGTTTTTTACCGCCACCTGCCCGTGCCGCCGGATTTCTATGATCTCGGAGGATTGCGGATCATTCCATTCCCCTTTGATCCGCAAACAGAGGGATGCAATGCCGTAAGAGTTCCCGAAGAGATGGAACGGATGAAAAATCTTGCCGCTCAAAGCAAGGCGGCGGTGATATTCCAGCATGTTCCGATATTCACCTTTCACCCCGATCTGATCGCCTGCCCCTACAATTATGAAAATGCCGGTGAGATCATCGCTTGTGCCGGTGAACACCATATCAAACTGGCGATTTCCGGTCACTACCACCCGGCATTCGTACCGTACTACTATCAGGAACTGCCGTCGGTCGCGGTTCCGGCGCTCTGCGAAGCACCTTTCCGCTATGCGCTGTGCGAAATTGATGGGAATGGAGATCTGCTCTCGTACACATTGAAAAACACCCGTATCCGGATTGGAGAATAAACTATGTTTGAAATCCTGTTTCCCGCCCATGGAGAGATCCTTTCCCGTAAATCCGGCATGGAAAAAGCTTCCGGCTTGCAGATCAGAGTTTACGGGATCGCCCGCCCCGCTGACCGCGTGACCGTCAACGGGATCACCGCCATCCGCTGCGGCGAACGTTTTGAAGCGGATATCACGCTCACTGAATTCCGTTCCACGATCACCGTCTGTGCCGAAGGTTCCCGCGGAAAATCAATGCGGGAAATCAAAGTCATCTACGATAAAAACTCCTTCCGCCGCGCCAATTTCTGCATGGATGACAATATTTTCGCCTTTGCCGAAGTCGCCCGGGATCTGCCGGAGTCGATTTTTGACCACTTCTACTTCGGACACTTCAAAAAACTCCATGAACGATACGGTCTGAAGTTGACCCTCAATCTCTTTTACGGAGATCTGCGTACCAGCTTCACCCTCGACCGTTTTCCCGACCGCTACAAAGAGGAGTGGATCGCCAATTCCGATTGGCTGAAACTGGCGTTCCATGCCAAAACCGAATTCCCCGACCGCCCATATCAGAATGCAGAAGATGAACAACTGCTCGCTGAATACGATCAGGTCTGCAATGAGATCATCCGCTTCGCCGGCAAAGAATCGCTGATCGCCCCGCCAAATATCCACTGGGCGATGGTGAAACCGTCGGCTCTGAAACCTTTACGGGAAAGAGGCGTCCGTTTCCTCGGCGGACTCTTCCTCAATGCCCGCACCCGGATCGGAGAAAATTTCGACGACACGCTCTCCTGCGATATCGGTTATTTCAAAAGCGAAGAAGATTCGCTCTTTCTCTCCCAGAAGCAATTGATGTACGATTTTGACCACGACATCTGCTTCGGGACAGAAGCGATCGTCTGCAATCTGGAAGAAATGCCGGAACTGGAAAGAAAACTCGCCGCCCTCGCCGCCGATGAACGCAATGAGGCTCTGCATTTGTTGAGCCATGAACAATATTCTTTCCCATTTTACGAAAGTTACCTGCCCGACCATCAGCAGCGGTTGGAAACGACCGTCAGGATGCTGGCGCAAGCCGGATTCAAATTCGTATTTTTCAGCGAAGGATTTTTGGGGAATAGTGACTGCATCAGTTGACAAAAAGCACTTTTGATGCTATATTTACAGATTGCCAAATCAATAAGAAAAGAGGTTTTGCTATGGACAAACTCAACTATACCAGTCATGAACTGGCAGCCCGCATCGGCAAAATGCCGAAAGATTTCACCAAAAAAGATATCATCGATTTCATCATTTCCGAAGAGATCCGGCACATCAACTTCCAGTACCCCGCCGGTGACGGACGCTTGAAGACCCTCAATTTCGTCATCAACGATGCCGCTTATCTCGATGAGATCCTCTCCTGCGGCGAACGGGTGGACGGTTCCAGTCTCTTCCCCTTTATCGAAGCGAACAACAGTGACCTTTATGTAGTTCCCCGTTTCCGGACGGCTTATCTCGACCCCTTCTGCGAGCTGCCGACGGTCAACTTCCTCTGTTCGTTTTTCAACAAAGACGGCGAACCGCTTGCCAGCTCTCCGGAATACACCCTGCATAAAGCCTGTGAAGCATTTACCCGTTCCACCGGGCTGGAATTTCAGGCGATGGGCGAGTTGGAATACTACGTCATTGCCGATGATGACGAATGCTATCCCGCCGTCGATCAGAAAGGCTATCACGAATCCGCCCCCTATGCCAAATTCGGGGAATTCCGTCAGCTGTGCATGAACTACATCGCCCGCACCGGCGGTCAGATCAAATACGGCCACTCCGAAGTGGGCAACTTCACGCTGGACGGCAAAATCTATGAACAGAACGAAATCGAATTCCTCCCGGTCTACGCCGAAGAGGCCGCTGAACAGCTGATGATCGCCAAATGGATCATCCGCAATCTGGCATATCAGAGCGGTCTGGATGTGACTTTTGCCCCCAAAATCACCGTCGGCAAAGCCGGTTCGGGTATGCACATCCACTTCCGGGTGATGAAAGACGGCATCAACCTGATGCAGAAAGCAGGCGCCCTCTCTGACGAAGCGAAAAAAGCTATCGCCGGTCTGATGGAACTTGCCCCCTCCATCACCGCATTCGGCAACACCAACCCCACCAGCTACTTCCGTCTGGTGCCCCATCAGGAAGCCCCCACCAACATCTGCTGGGGCGACCGCAACCGTTCCGTTCTCGTCCGGGTGCCGCTCGGCTGGACCAGTAAAAAGGATCTCTGTTCCCAGGCCAACCCCGGTGAAAAATCCGCTGCCTACGACACCTCCCAGAAACAGACGGTTGAGATGCGTTCCCCCGACGGTTCAGCGGATATTTTCCTGTTGCTCGCCGGTCTGGCGGTCGCTTTCCGGCACGGTTTTGAAAATGCCGAATCGCTGAAAATCGCCGAAAAAACTTACGTCAATGTCAACATCCACAAAGATGAAAACAAAGCTATCCTCGACTCACTTAACGTGCTGCCCGACAGCTGTGCCGCTTCAGCAGACTGTCTGGAGAAACAGCGCGCTTACTATGAAGCCGACGGCGTTTTCGCCCCGTCCATGATCGACGGTCTGATCGCAACTTTGCGCAAATTCAATGACCGCACGCTCCGTGCGGATATCGGCAACGATCAGGCAAAGATCCTGGAACTGGTGGAAAAATACTTCCACTGCTGATCTGACAGCGATATCACGATCCGGGGAGATAAACGGTAAAATCGTTTTTCTCCCCTTATTTTTCCATCACCGGGGAATCCGATTAAAATATGCCAGAATATATCATCCACTGTAAGAAAAGGAAAACGCACCTCAATTCCCGCATTGCCGTAATCATCGGCAAACGGAAACTTTTACGCGCAAAAAACGGCGATGTCTCACGCAAAAAGTGGAGTTTGCGAAAAAAACTGTTGCTGATATTTGCCGTGATGTTTTTGCTTGGCGGTGGATTTTATGCGGCAAGCAACCTCTGGATCGCCGCTTATTCCGACAGCGTGTACGATGAAATTCCCCGGCTCCCGGAAACTTATACCGCAGTGGTGTTGGGTTGCTCGCCATTCATCGGCAGTACCGGCAGACAGAATCTCTATTTCCGCTACCGGATGAATGCCGCCGCCATGCTCTACCATTCCGGCAGGATCAAAACTTTGCTGCTATCCGGTGACAACGGCAGAAAAGGTTACAATGAACCGGAAGCGATGCGGCAATATCTGCTTACACTCGGCGTGCCGGATTCTGCACTCTATTGCGACTATGCCGGATTCAGCACGCTGGATTCCATGATCCGGGCGGAAGCAATTTTCGGGCAGAAAAAATTTATCGTGATCTCCCAGCGTTTTCACTGTGAAAGAGCGGTATTCCTCGCCCGGTGCAAGGGGTTGGAAGCATACGGTTTCGCCGCCGAAAATGTGGAATCGCCGCTCTGGAAGTACCGCAGCTTATTCCGGGAATCACTCGCCAGACCGGCGGCAATACTGGATCTGATCACCATGCGTGATGCCCGTTTCGGCGGGGAAAAGGTGGATATGACTGCCCCCCAAATGCGGGCATTATAAGCGGTCAACCGCAATAAAACCGCTGTCCGGCAAAGTGAAACCCGGCTCATCGGCAAAGGTAAAAAAACTTTGCCGGGCAGTGGCAATGGTTTCCAGAAACAGCTGCAGATTATCCTCATCCAATTCGCCGGTAACATCATCTACCAGCACTGCCACCGGCGCATCAGCGGCACTTTTCACCACCTGAAATTGCGCCAGTTTCAACAATAAGGAGATCAGCCGGATCTGTCCGGTCGATCCGTAGGTGCGCAGCAGTTTACCGTTGAATATCAATTCAAAATCATCCAATTGCGGTCCGCACATGGTGCATTGCCGTTTTCTTTCGCTCTCCCGCTTGCTTTTGAGCAATTCCAGATGTTCCGCGGTGGATTCGGCGGTATCGGTACGGTACAAGATTTTGAACTCCCCTTTGCCCCGGAGCAATGTTAAGACCTTTTCTCCGATGATCTGCGCATAATACCGCCGCCGGGCGGCAATGAACGGCGCCTGTTCAGCAAGTTCAAATTCAAATGCACCGGCAGATTGCGGAGCGGTTTTCAATGCCCGGTTGCGCTGGATCAACGCCCGGTGGTAACGGGAGAGGCGCAGCAGATATTCCGGTTCGATACCGGAAATCAGAATGTCAAAATAGCGGCGGCGGCATCCGGAACTGCCCGCTCCGATCTCCCGGTCTTCCGGGGCGAAAACCACCGTGTGGAACTCCCGGATGAAGTCACTGCTTTTCGCCACCGGCGAATGGTTTATTTCCAGACGTCTCCTGCCGGAAAAACTTTCAGAAATCTGCAAAATCTCATCCCCCGCCCTGCCCTGCAGCACCGTTTTGATCTGAAACTCTTTCGCCCCCAGACGGATCATCTCTTTGGGCGGCGCCCCCCGGAAAGAACGGAGCAAACTGGAAAACGCAATACTCTCCAGCAGATTGCTCTTGCCGGAACCGTTTTTGCCGGTAAAAAATATATTACGGTTGCAAAAAACCAATTTCCGCCACTCAAAGTTGCGGAAATTGGTCAGTTCTATGGACTTGATAATCACTTTTATTTTTTGCGGATCGGCATGATGATGTAGATGAATCCTTCACCGGCTTCGATCGCCACCGGACTCAACGGATCATTGAGTTTGAATCTCACCATATCCGCATCCGTATTGCGCAATGGATCGGCAAGAAACGCCGGATTGAAAGATACTTCAAATGGCTCACCCTCATAAACGGTTTCCAGAAGGTCGCTGCCTTCGCCGACTTCCGCACTGGATGCCTGCAGCTGCAGCTGATTGTCCGCAAAACGCAGAATGATGGAGTTATTCACTCCGGCGATCATCAGAGCCACAGTTTCGATTTTTGCCAACAGCGTCTGCACCGGCAATTCAACTTCATTGGCAAAGCTGCCGGGAACCACCTGACGGTAGTTGGGATAAGCACCCTCGATCAGTTTGCTGGTCAAAGTCACTCCGGCACAGGAGAAACGGCAGAGTTTTTCGCCAAGTTCGATGGTCAGCAATTCATCGCCTTCAAGCTGGCGGCGGATCTCCGACATTGCTTTCAGCGGAATGATGGCATCGCCGTCACCGCCGGTAATAGTTTCGGGACTGGCTTCCTGCATCGCCATACGCTTACCGTCAGTAGCGACCAGGGTCATGGCGGCATCACGCATACTCAACAGCACGCCGGTCAACACCTTACGGGAATCATCCACACTTACGGCGTAAGCGATCGAACCGATCATCCGTTTGAAAAGGCTCTCTTTGATCCGGATCTCGTGGGCGGCTTCAAACGCCAGCGCTTCGGGGAAGTCCGCCGCAGAAAGTCCCAGCAGCGTGAATTTCGCCGTGCCGCAGGTGATCCGGGCAAAATCTTTGTCATTGATCTCGAAGTCCACCTTTTCAGCAGAAAAACTGCCGATCAGGGAGACCAGTTTTTTTGCCGGAAGCGTGGTGGAACCACCTTCAGATACTTCCGCTTCCACCCGGGTGACCAGGCGCAGTTCCATATCGGTGGTAGTCAGTTCCAACCCCTCGTCAGAGGCGGTGATAAGCACGTTGCCCAGCAGGGGCAGCATGGAACGGGACACGATAATATTGCTGACCTTCTGCAATGCTTTCTGCAGTTTTACACGATCTACACTGAATTTCATAATACAACTCTCCTTATTATTTATTTATGTACTATTACATTACCCTTGCTAATATAACCCGTTTTTGCCCGCTTTTCCAGTATCAGTAACGAAAAAAACGTAATTTTCTGGCAATGTCCTGAATTTTGTGAAACTTGCCTCCGGCAGTCGTTGATTGCGATAATCGCAAACATAAGAATATATCACAAACATCATGATTTGTCAACTGCACAATAACGGTTTGATCCTGTCACCTTGCCACGGCGCAGTGAAACGAATCCGGAGGAAATGCAGTGCGATCCATCTCCGCGAAAGGCTGCGGAAGTCCATAGTGTACATTTCGTACATGACTGCGGAAACGTCCGCAGATTTACCGGGAAATTGCCCGCAATGCGCCACCGCCTGGATGATCGAATCACAACAAGTGGAACAATAACGATTTTTTCAATCAAAAGCCAGATGGTAGAGTTCACATCCCAATCCGGCGGTCAACGCCGACGCCAGCTCTCCGGCAAGATGCTGATCCGGTTTGCTCCCGGCACAGGATTCCAGAAAGTCGAATATATCCGGCAGGGACAGACAGCATGGCAGTTCCCCGGGGCAGCGCAATGCCGAATTGATCGCCTGCCGCGCCTCTTCCAAAGCGTTGCCGGCGGCATAAAGCAAGGGTTCGATCTCCAATTCCGTCACCGGATAAGACAACTTTTTATACCGGGCAAACTCTTTCATGAAAAAGAAAAAACGCACGCTCGGGAACAAGGTGGTTATACCGTTGATCCTCAACACTCCGGCTTGGACAAGTTCTTTGGGCGCATCCGGCAGCAATGCACAGATCTCCTGCCGGGACAGGGTCTGCTGCGGAGTTTGCGGCAGAGCCAGATCTTCGCCGGAGAAATCATGTTCCGCCAGTTCCCGCTCATAATGGCGCGCCAATTCCAGCACCAAATGAGGGGTGGCGGCGGAAATATCCAGTTTTTTCAACGCTTCACAAACCAGTCCGGCGGCACGTTCCACCCGTGCCAGCGAACACCCCAGATGCGAAACCAGCAGACTTCTGACCGTTTCGATATCCACTGTTATGCGCAGCAATTGTTCACTGCCGCTGCGGCGGAATACCTGCGCAACTTCCGGAAATCCGATACTTTCCAGCAGCCGGATGACAGCTGAATCTATTTCGCTCTGGCTGAAAACCGGTTCCAGACGCGGCGAATTGAGCAAAGTGTATTCCAGAGCCAGGGCGATCTCCTCGGACATGTAACTCTCTTCCCGCAGACCGGTGGCAAGAAAGCCCCCGATCAGACGGGTCTGCAATCCGCCGGCATCAAAAGGCAGAATACCACCGTCGGCATCCCGCACAAAGATCTGTTTTTCAACTTGCTGTACCATAAATCCCCACTGTAAACGGCTCTGACTTCTTATCAATATAACATCAGGTGCCAATTTTTCAATACCATCTTGAAAAATTTTTATTGCATTGACGCAACCATCGTAGTATATTATATACTGTTATCATCCGTATTGACTGAAAAAAGGAACCTGCCGCCGATGAATGATCTGACCGCCGATATCAGCCGGATCCTCCGGCAGGGCAATATTGCCAATTTCACCCAGGAATCCCGCTGGATCGCTGAAGATGCCCCCGACCGGGAAACCGCTTTGCTCTGGGCTTCGCGCCGTGCCGCAGGAGAACCTTTGCAGTATATCCTCGGCACCGCACCATTCCGGGAGGTGATGCTCAAAGTCGATCCCCGGGTCCTGATCCCCCGCCCGGAAACCGAATTGCTCGCCCAATGGCTCATCGACCATGCCCCGGATAAAGGATGCGTACTGGATCTGGGCTGCGGCAGCGGAGCGATCGCCATTGCCACTGCTTATGAGAGAAGCGATCTGCAAGTCACTGCAGCTGATATCAGTACCGATGCGCTGGCTCTGGCGGAGGAAAATGCCGCATTGTGCGGAGTGAAAAATGTGACCTTTGTCAACAGCGACCTGTTTTCCGCACTTGCCGGATGCCGCTATGATCTTATCGGAGCTAATTTGCCCTATGTCACCAATGAAGAGTATCCGTTTCTGCCTGCCGAAGTCCGGGATTTTGAACCGCGCCTTGCGCTTACCGCTCCTGACCGGGGACTGGCATTGATTCTGCAGACCGTCAAAGAACTGCCGGAACACCTCAACCACGGCGGAGGAGCGATCTTTGAGCTTGCTCCGGAACAGGCCGCCGAAACCGCCGCCGCCATGAGTGCCATCGGCATGACAAGTACCGTCATCCGGGACTTTTGCGGCAAAGAACGGTTCGTTGCCGGAGTATTCAACGTATGATCAAATTCCGTTCCGCGCGAAAACATACCGCTTTGCTGGGCAGAAAAGGCGAAAATGCCGGATGCAAACTGCTCACCGCCGCCGGCATGACCATTCTGGCGCGCAACTGGAAGTGCCGCGCCGGAGAGTTGGATATCGTCGCACTGGATGAAAATGAAGTGGTTTTCGTTGAAGTCAAAACCCTGCGGGAGAAACCCGGTTACACTCCGGCAGACAACCTCTCTGCCCGTCAGCGGCGGCGCAACTTCAATGCTGCCGGAGTTTATTTGAAGTCCCAGGATATATTCGGTCATCCCGCCCGTTTTGATCTGATCGAAGTAGTTTACGGCAGATTTTTCATCCGCCGCATCACCCACCGCCGCAATTATCTGCCGCCGCTGCCGCCGCGTGAATTATGAAAAAATCTGAACTGCTCAAATATTTACCGCTGTTATGTCCCGGATGCGGCAGGGATGACTGCACCGCTCCGGGCGGCAGATTATGTCCGGAATGCACCGGGAAACTGCTCTTTTTCTCCCCGGATATGCGCTGTCCGGGGTGCGGCGGTGAAAACGTCAGCGCTCTGGAATTCTGCCAGCAGTGTCTGGCTGAACCGCCCCGCCCGTGGAAACAGGCTCTGGCACTCTTTGCCTACCGGACTTTTGGCAAAGATCTCATCCGCCGGTTCAAATTCAACGGTCAGCCGCAGCTGGCATGGCCGCTGGGGATCATGGCTGCGGAATTGCTGGCGGAATCCGGCATCAAGCCGGATTTCCTCGTTCCCGTGCCGCTGACCCTCATCCGGCAGCTGAACCGCACTTACAACCAATCCGCTCTGATCGCCGAAACTATCTCCGGAATAAGCGGTATCCCGGTACTTTCTCCGCTTGTCCGCCGCTTCACTCTGCGCCATCAGGCAATGCGTGACCGCAACTCACGCCACCAGGGGCTGCTCCGGGAATTCCGCATCCGCAAAACTGTCCGCGACCTCAATCTGCTGCTGATCGACGATGTTTTGACCACCGGAGCGACACTCTCTGCCGCTGCCCGGACCTTGCTGGATGCCGGAGCCAAAGAGGTCAATGTACTGGTCCTCGCCCGCTCGATAAGTTACGATGCCAAAAACACCGCCGTCATTCCATTTTGATCCCGGATTTTTTTTGGATCACCAGCCTGTTAATAAGTTGTTAATAACTTTTGGCAAAAAACTCATTTTCCGATGCAATTCCGGTTTCTTTCGGTGGCGGCTTGAAGTTATAAAATTATAATCCGCTTCCGTATTGAATCAATTTGCCGCTTTTAGTATTTTTTTGCATAGGGACACCTTATTTCTCAACTTCTCAACTGATATCCGGGGCATTTTTTTCGTAACTCATTGACCTTTACCACAACTTCAAAAATATTTGTAAATAATTGAAAAAAAGAGCATTTCACGGCAAAAAATTTTTTTGAAAAAAAATAATTTTCCATAACTTACTGAAATTACGCCTGCTTACATTTTTCATTTGGACAGGCAGTCGGAAATTTGCAAAAAAACCATTTGCAAAAAGCTCTTTGACAACCTATATTATGTATCAGTAAAACCTGTCGGGATCAATTCGGTCATTGGTGGTTTACAATCACTGGCAACAGTGAATAAACCGTACCAGCCATCCGGCAAAACGTATGGGACACGGTGCGGTCATTACAGCAATTCTGATCCGGTCTTCCGGAAACGTGAGATCGGAACGGGGGCTTTTTTGCCGCGTTTTCCGGCAGTTTTTGAGGAATTTTAACGTTATTGTATAAGGTTTGGAAATGAAGTCAGGAGCATTCAGAGCGGAAGAGATCTGGAATCTCGCCGCTGCCAGCTTGAGAAGCCGGAGCGAATCTCTCTACAGTCAGTGGTTCTCGCAAATCACCGCTGTCAATGTGGAGGATGATTTGCTCACGCTCGGCGTCTCCGACGACTTTTTCCGGGATATGATTCTGGACAATTACAGCGACCTGATCCAGAATGCGCTGGACAATATCCAGGGCAGAAGTTACTGTTTTGAATTCAAAGTCGGTTACATGCCGCAGAAACAGCAGCCGGAACTTCCCCAAACCCCGGCAGCTGCACCACTTCAAAATACCGCACTTCCGTCTGCCCGCCGCAATCAGCGTTATACCTTTGATAATTTCATTTGCGGCAACTGCAACCGTCACGCCTATGCAATGGCTCTGTCGGCGGCAACTGCGCCGGGTGAATGTTACAATCCGCTCTTTATCTACGGTACCAATGGTATCGGCAAAACCCATTTGCTGCAGGCTATCGCCGGTAAAATCGCCGAAACACAACCCAAAATGGTCATCCGCAATGTCACTTGCGATGAGCTGCTCAACGATTTCTACGATCTGCTGATCAACCAGCGCAGCACTGCAGAATTCCGCGCCGGATTGCGGGACGTGGATGTGCTGCTGATCGACGATATTCACCGGCTCGCCAAAAAAACCGCTCTCCAGGAGGAGTTTTTCAACATTTTCAACATCCTCTACCAGCAGGGTAAACAGATCGTGCTGACCAGTGACCGCCAGCCGTGCGAATTGTCCGATATCGACCGGCGGCTCTCCAGCCGCTTTGAACAGGGCATGACCTGTCAGGTCGGCATGCCGGAATATGAACAGCGTCTGGTGATCCTGCGGATGTGGCGCAATTCCCATCTGACCACTCCTGCCCTGCCCGATACGATACTGGAATTCCTCGCAGAAAATATCACCAGTTCTGTGCGCCGGCTCAAAGGATGCTTTTTCCGCCTCTCCGCTTATGCGGAAATGAGCGGCACGGAGGACCTCTCCATCGCCCAGGCCGAAGATCTGCTGCACGCACAACTTACAGAAGAGAGCCTCGAAAGAGACATCCGTCCGGAAACTATCCAGCAGGCGGTTGCCAACCACTTCGGCATCACTATCGGCGAGATGATCGGTAAATGCCGCGCCCGTACCGTGGCAGACCCCCGCATGGTTGCCATGTACCTCTGCCGGAAACTCACCCGGCTATCCAGCAACGAGATCGGAGCCGTTTTCGGCAGAACCCATGCCAATGTACTGCATGCGGCAAAAACCATCCCGGAACGCTGTACCGAAGATGATCAGCTGCGCCGCTCTCTCAATCAGTTGGAACGCCAACTGCAAAAGTGATCCCCCCTCTGCCCAAAAAACAGTCTGACCATGTAAAGCACTTGCCACCTCTGATAGGATGCAGCATAAAGTTACATGTATAAGTCTTTTGCGAAACCAATCGATAACGGGGATTCATTCCGGCACAAAGGAGGCAGCATGTGCGCCCCCCCGCAATATTCCGGAAAAACTGCTTATTTTCCCTGTTTGAGTTCCCGAACCGCCTCCACCACGGCTTGAGCCTGATAGACCAGCTGTTCTTCCGTGAGCGGATAGAGCGGCAAGTGGGTGTAAGAGTGGTAGAACATCTCTTCTGTACGGGGGCAGGATGCCGCCAATTCATGTTCATTGTACCCCAGATCCCGCATGATTTTAAAGCGGTACATGGGCCCGAAGTGGGTGATATTGGTCAAACCTTTAGCGGCAAGTTTGGCAGACAATTGCTGAATATTGCCGCCGACTGTTTTGGGGTCGATCCGGAGCAAATAGAGGTGGTGAGTGCTGTAAGTATCGGCAGTATCGGATTTTTCGATCAGGATACCTCTTTCTTCACCAAGCACACCATTCATATATTCAGCTGCCTGACGGCGGATGGCGATGATCTGATCCAGACGTTTCATCTGCAAAATCAATCCCAGCGCCTGAATTTCAGTGGATGAGTGGTTTTGCGCGACCTGAATACCGCCGTTTTTATCCATCAGCGGAGAGATGTCGTAAAGCCAATCTTTGATCTTGCGGGTAAAATCCAAACCGAGGAAACGGCCCCCGGCGAACTGCTTGCCGTAAAAATCATTGTCAGTCAGCAGAATACCGCCCTCGCCCAGAGAGTTGATATTTTTGACTTCATGGAGAGAAAAGCCGCCGAAATCAGCAATCGAACCAAGTTTTTTACCCTTATACGCTCCGCCCATACCGTGCGCGGCATCTTCCATCACCGGGATACCGTGTTTGCGGGCAACTTCCATGACCCCATCCATATCCACCGGACAGCCGCCCAGGTGAACCGGCACGATCATTTTGGTTTTCGGAGTGATCTTCTTTTCCAGATCAGCAGGATCAAGGTTGATGGTTACAGGATCGATATCCGCAAAAACGATCTTCGCCCCCACACTCAAAGGATAAGCCATCGTCGCAATAAAAGTCACTGCCGGCATGATCACTTCATCCCCGGCAGAAACTCCGGCAAGTTTGTAAGCGATCTCCATGCCGCCGGTCCAGTTATCGGTGAAACAGGCATATTTACTGCCGAAGTAACGGCAGGCTTCAGCTTCGGCTTCAGCGACTTTCCTGCCCAGAGTCAATTTAGTGGCACGCCCGGAAACTTCCGCTAAAGCAGCGATAGCTTCAGCGGCAACGGCAAGTTTGCCGTCATAACCGGCTTTGCCGGAATCCGGCAGCAGGAACTTCACAACTTCGAGGGCATCACTGCCGTCAAAAAATTCGCCGACCGCATGCCAGGGTACTTTGCTTTCTCCTACAGAATAACGGAAATCTCCACCGCTCTTTTCGCTCATAATAGCTCCTCCAGGTCAAATTTTGTTGATATTTATCATTGTCATCCATATAATATACCACGGGGAGAGGGCGTATTCAAGAGCTTGTATACAATTTTTTGTATTCATCTTGCCGATTTTCTGCCGCAAGAATGAGCGTCGCTGTAAATTTACAGATTTTTGAATATTACCGGGGGGGAGGAAAGCTCTATACAACGGACGAATTTATGCGCATTTCCGTCATAAACAACCGGAAAAACTTTTATTTATTTGCAGTTTTTTTCAATTCCCGGGTCAACCAATTGGAATTGCGCAGAGTAAAGACCGAATAAATACTGATCCAGGAAAGGACCAAAATCGAGTAAACCCCGGAAAGCAAGGCCCATATCGTTTTCAGCAAAGAATTTTTCCTGAAATAGACCACTGCCGGAATAAGGCTCCATAATGCCGTAAACACATAAATCAAAGATAACTGAATTACTATATGATTTCCGGTCAGCAGACCGCAGATCCCGGCGGGAATAAAAACGCAAGGCAAAAGCATATTGACAAACAAGGCAATCCAGTGAATGAATAAAATCAAAGAATGGACAGATAAATGTTTCATCTGCTTCAAAACAAATCCGCTCATTACAATATTCTCCCGGATATCACTGCGAGTCCAGCGGAGCAGCATTTTACACACGCCGCCATAAGTATCCGGAAGACAGGTTTCCGCCATCGCCAAAGGCTGATAAACGATCCGTGACCCGCTGCATAAAATCAACGTGGCAATCGCCCGATCTTCACCGATGCGGGCAACCTGTCCCAAAAATGTCTGATTCAGCCATTGATCGATCAATGGCATAATGACACTCCGCCGATAAGCACTTAATGCCCCCGGGGTACAAAATACATTGCCGGAAGCACTTTGAGCTCTCCGGAGAAATTCACATCCGAAAACCAGCATGACATCAAGCATCCTGGTATGCAAATTACGTTCCACAAACTTTCCGGAAATACTGCCGGCGACCGCCCCTACCCTGTCATCAAAAAAAGGCTGAACCAACTGACGTACAGTATCCTTCCTGACGACCGTATCACTGTCTACCGTTACAATGACCTCGCCTTGACTTCTGATTATTCCGTGATAAAGTGCATACTTTTTCCCTCTGTTCGTTTTCAAGTCAATTACGGTGACCTGTGGAGATAACCCGCTTGCTTTATTCAACCAGTACAGTGTATCATCTCCGGAACCGTCATTAATGGCAATGATACCAAATTTCTCCATCGGATAGTCACTGGCAAGCAAACTTGTTATCGTGTCGTAAACATGCCTTCCTTCGTTATATGCCGGAACAAGAACGGTGCATACCGGCAGCATATCGTCTGTATACGCAGTGCGCCAGCGGCGGAAAAAAAACGCAGAAATCAAAAGAAAAAGGAAATAGATGATCGAAAAGCACAATGAATAAAGAAAAATCCCCTGCTGCCCGGATATTTCCTGCCAATTTCCCGAATTTTTCTGTGATGACAAGAGAATAGATACCGCCGCAGAAAGTGTAATCAGAAAAACCAACCACAGAAAAATTTCCCGGAATTGCATCTTTTTCCGCCAAGCAGATAGTTTTGCCGATAAATTTGAAAATGGATTGCCGATACGAAAACTTATATGCTTCATCTGTACCTTAAATTGAACGTTTTTTAATTTTAATCTGCATTTTACAACGTTAATATACTTGATTTCTCATTTTATTACAATATATTAATATATAAACAATGATTGACGAAAGGCTATCAATATGATCTCTCTCACCCAGATCCAACATTTTTCAGTTTTGGCAAAAACACTCCATTTTGCCAAGGCAGCATCGCAACTGGAAATTTCCCAGGCGACATTGAGCTGCGAAATCAAGAAAATGGAGAAGAGTTTAGGATTTCAACTCTTCGACCGGGCAAATAAGTGGAACATCAAACTAACTGCCGCCGGACAAAGCTATTATGACGGAGTCAAAAATATCCCTTACGATATTTCCCGGGCTTATGATAATGCTGTAAAAAGCGCACGCGGAGAATCAGGACATATTTCAATCGCGGTCAACAACATTGTCTATGATTACATCAATCTGGGGGAGATCTGCAAAAAAATGAAGATCTTATATCCGGAAGTCCATATTCGCATCTTTGATATGCCCATGGGGCAGAAACGATTTGAATATCTGATAAACGGAAAAGTAGATTTGGCACTATTTGCCGGCAGTACCAACCTGATCATGCCGGAAGGTTTTTGTACAAAAAATATCATGCCTCTCAATTTTGCACTGGCGATCCCCGGCAGCAGCCGATTGGCAAAAATGGAAAATATTACTGTCGAAGCTCTGAAACAAACTCATTTCGTACTGCCGCCGCGGGAAGAAGCCCCGAATCTGCGGAGAACATTGGATGAGATTTTTATGGAACACTGCAATTCTCTGCCGATTGTTGCTCAAGAAGTAATAGGATACCATGCGACACTGCAGTTTGTTGAGGCAGGACTCGGAGTGGGGTTTGTATTTATGCGCCGGAACAATCCCCTGCCGGAACAGGTCGTATTACGCGAACTTCCGATCCGGACCGACAGATCACTGCTGGCAGGTTTTCAGGAACATATAAACTCGCCGGTTATCAACAACTTTTTGCGTATTTTACAAAAGAATTGTGAAAACTGAATAACAAACGGTTCCGGAAACTTGCGACCGGCTTGCAAATCGGAGTTGTGCGATATATATTAATTCAGAAGCAAAGAGGAAATATCCATGAAAGAATCATCACTTGTCCGGATGAGTTTTTCCATTGAGGAAGAACTTTTTGAAGAGTTGGAAAAACTGATCGGTCAAAACGGCTTCAGCAACCGTTCGGAATTCATCCGGGATCTGATTCGCAAACAGCTGACCCGCAAGCAGTGCGCCCGCAGCGGTAAAGTCATCGGGACGATTTCGGTGTTGTGCGATCTGAATTTCCCGGGGATCGAGAACAAATTGACCGGCGTACTGGATCACGCACCGGTAAAAATACTGGGAGCGACCAGATTTGCCGTGGAACCGCACCACTCCACCACGATGATCTCCGCCGAAGGGATCGGCATGGAGATCCGGGAACTGGTCAATGCCATCCGGCAGCTCAAAGGGGTAAGTCAGGCGGAATTCGTCATCACTGCTCCGGCACCGGGCATGGTTGACAAAACACCGCAACGGTGATATATTATAGATCGGTACGTAAAAACATCTCTGTCAGGAATATAATCCACAAAAAAATAAAACAAAAGGATGCCGCCGGATTATTTTTTCCAAGCAGTATTACGAAAATAAAAAAGGTAATATTATGAATAAAAATCAGAAATCATCCCAAAGAATACCGCTTTTTTTGAAAGAGAAAGGGAGTGCGGGGGAAAGGAAAAACTTTTTTTCCCGCCCGCTCGGCGGGTCGCGGAAAAGCTCGCCCTTCCGTCTTCGTTTCACTACGCCGCGACGAGTCGCTTCGCTGGGGCTCGGACAATATATATCCCCAAGAATACCGCTTTTCTTGAAAAGGGAAGTGGGGTTTGGGGAGAGGGGAAAAACCTCTTTTCCCGCCCGCTCGGCGGGTCGCGAAAAAACTCGCCCTTCCGTCTTCGTTTCACTACGCCGTGACGAGTCGCTTCGCTGGGGCGCGGATATACCATCACAAAGAAGTCCGCTTTTTTTGAAAGAGAAAGGGGGCGCGGGGGAAAGGGAAAACTTTTTTTCTCGTGAAAAAAAGTTTTCCTTGTCC
>SUWL01000033.1 GCA_015061495.1 Lentisphaerota bacterium | reverse complement strand
ATCCACTTCCTGCGCCAACTGGTACAGAAGTTTTTCCCACGAAATGACCGGAGATGCAAGTGCGTAATTGATCCCGTTGCCCAGCAGGAAACAGAATTTTTTGTTTTCTGCAATGTCAGCAAAAAAAATTTCAGTGCTGCTTACCATTCAGATTCCCCCTATGATCGTTCCTTTGAAAACAATTCTTTTTTTGCAGCAAAGAGATCCAAAGGACAAAACGGGTCTTCAATGAATAGCGTGAAATCAAAGAGTCGGGGCAATAAAAATGCCGAATACTCCAGGATTGCACTTCGTCCGAGGCCCGACCAAGAGCCCACTACACCTAATGCAAATAGGAGCATCCGGCAAGATCATGCAAAAAAGGCACAATCTTACTGGACACAGTTCACCTGCAGGTGTAGTAGACAAAAACGTTTTTACTTGGTCGGTTTCGGACGAATTTGCCGTAAAATGCGAACAGTTTTCAATTAGCCGCTGTCATTAGACAGCAATTTTTAATATATCATCTTTTTCAAAAAATGCAAACGATTTTATAAAAAAGCAGTCAAGGCTCAAAGAGTCAGGATACCTGAAATGATGGAAACCCAGATCATCATCGCTCCGTAAAAGCGGATATCATCGGCGGTCAATCCCTGTTCGTTGAGCCGCTCTTTGGCAAATTTCAGAATGACGGCAAATCCGAGTATCGTCAATGCCGCCGCCGGTTTTGAACCGGAAAAGGTGAATATCAGCACCAGCACCGTCACTGTCCAGAAGCGGCGCATGGCGGATTCCGAAGCTTCAAACACCGGGGGCGAAAATCCCGCATCCGCCAGCAGAAGCGTTTCCATGGCAAATCCCCCCGCAAGTATCAGCGTGCAGTAGAGCGTGGAACCGCTGTAAAAAAGTCCGCCGAGCAGGGCAAATTTTACCATCATCATGAAGACCGGTACGATTATTCCCGACGGGATGCTTTCTCCGGCAAGCGCACCGCTGATCCTGGCGGCGATCAGTCCGTCCCCCCGGGCGTGGTCGTGAAAAAACATCAGCAGCCAGGCGGCAAGCGCAAAGACAAACGCTCCGGCAAATGCATTGGATACCGCCGAAAAAATACCTCCGGCGGCAGCGGCGGCTGTCCCCAGCAGCCAGCCGAGCAGCACCGCTGCTGCGGCTTCCTGATTTTTGCCGTTAACAGCGGCGAAGTCATACAACTTTTGCGGCAGAGCCGGCTTCATCATCTTGTGCCATGCCCGCAGCAATGCTCCGGACCAGTTGCAAAGAGTATTAAACATGTTTCCGGTACTCCTCAAGCATTTTTTCTCTCACCCGGGCGGCAAGCTGTTTGCGCTCTTCGTTTGCTCCGGCATACACCGGCGGCAGTAAATAGAGGTCGATTTGAACCTTTTTCAGCCCCAGAACTCTCCAGCCGTGTCTGCTGAAAGGGGTGTCATCGAACCACGCCGCCGGAATATCTGCCGGAGTTTCATGGTAAAACAGCACCATCGGCACGATGGGGGCAGATGGAGGCAGTGAAGCAAAAACCGTGGATTTGAAATTGAGCATCCCGCGTTTGCCGTCCGTGCTGGTTCCTTCGGGGTAGACCAGCAGCGATACTCCGTTTGCCATGGTATCCCGGAATTCTGCGGCATATTCCGCGGCTTTGCGCGGATGTTTGCGGTCGATCCAGATCGGCGCGGAAAGAGCGACCAGCTGTCCGGCAAAGAACCATTTCCTGATTCCGTCATTGGGGGTGAACCGGAGTTTGAAATTGGAGGCGTGCGCCAGAATATCCAGATAACCGAGGTGGTTGGACACCAGCAGAACTCCGCTCTCCTGCGGGATCTCGCCGTGGACAACCGTTTTCACTCCGGCGATCCATGCTATTCCTTTTGCCCATGCGGTAGCCCAGAATGCTCCGCGTTTGACCCGCTGCCACTTGGATAATCCGATGAATGAG
Source organism: Lentisphaerota bacterium (assembly GCA_015061495.1). Classification (GTDB taxonomy): domain Bacteria; phylum Verrucomicrobiota; class Lentisphaeria; order Victivallales; family Victivallaceae; genus UBA1784. Next base: position 28,519 of record SUWL01000033.1, on the reverse strand, counting down.
ATCGCCGCCGGAACCATCAGGATGATGCTCCAGAGGATCATCAGTGCAAGTCGGGATATTTTTCTTAAAACCGTCATATCTGATCCAATATTTATATCTGAAAACAACATGTACCGGTGATAAATTACAACGTTAAAAAGGATTTTTCAAGTCGTAATGCGTTTTTTCCGGCAGTAACCGTGAAAAATGTTATTCCGCCGGGGGCGCAGGATGCCGGCAAGGGCGGCGGCAATGGAACTGCCGGAAATCTTTTCGCCGGGAAGTTTCAATATCTTCACCCAGTCATCTTCCCGGGAAAGCGTGATCAAAACCGCATTTTCCGCCAGACGGCTGATGATTTCAGCGCGGCGCGGCAGAAGTGTCCGTTCGCAGAGGATCACGTCGCAGTCAATATCCAGAATGTAAGGCGCGGAAGGAAAACCGTCACTCAACAGCGGAGAAAGAAATTCATCATCCAAAACCTTTTCCGCCAGCGGACGGAATTTTTCCGGCTCATTGAGCATTACTGCCACTTCCGGGAGCGATCCGCTGCGGCGGACTTCCAGCATCGGGTGTTCAGGCGGCACCGGGCAGGGGGACAGCGCGATTATCACCGCCCGGGAAATGATGTTTTGCCGCAATGCCCAGTCAAAGTGTTCATCATGCCGGAGGATTTTGACCGCTTCAGCGGCATTTTCCGGCAGACAGATCCCGCGGCGGCGGCAGTCAAGTACATCTGTGTGAAAATCCAGCGACAGCACTTGCGGGATCTGCCCGCAGCTGCCGGAAATTTTTTCCCACGCGGTCACTGCTTCGTGGTGCTGGTCAACGATGATGATCTCTGGCATGATAAACACAAAGGGCGGCAAATGCCGCCCAAAATCGGATCAAAGCCGGTTACATGACTCTTTCCAGAGTGATTTCCGGATCAAGTTCGTCACGCAAAATACGCTCCAGACCCTCTTTGATGGTCATGGTCGCATGGGGGCAGCTGCCGCATGCACCGCGCAGACGCAGCTGAACCACTTTTCCCTCAATGGATACAACTTCCAGATCTCCGCCGTCAGCCTGCAGACAGCTGCGCAGTTCATTGAGGCGGTTGGCGATTTTTACAGCGAGGTCATCCATAGTATATTATCTCCTGTTTTTGCAGTTTGTTTTATCACGGGTCATGCCCTGTTTTACAATATACCGCCGGAGAGAGGCAAAAACAAGTCCTTTTGCAAAAAAATATGCAAAATGCCCGATCCGCAGCGCTTGAAAAAATCCGGAAAGGGTGATATTTTATAATTAGGTATTATGAATTATTTTCAATGCAATATATGGAAAGGGCAGAATATGGCAGAGGAACTTCAGAGCCTGCTTGAGAAAATCAATCAGGAAGGTGTGATGAAAGCCGAGGCGGAAAAGGCAAAAATTATCGCCGCCGCCGGAGAAGAGGCCGCAAAAATCATCGCAGATGCCGCTAAAAAAGCCGAAGCGATCATCGCCGCAGCAGAAAAAGATGCCGCCGAGGTCAGAGAACGTACCGTGAGCGCATTGGAACAATCCCGCCGGGATATCCTTTTGCAGCTGCGCAAGGAACTCTCCAGCCGTCTGCATGAGAGCATCCTCGATGCGGCGGCAGCGGCACTTGCTCCGGAATTTATGGGACAGCTGATCAAAGAACTCGCTCTGGCGTTTGCCGCCGCTCCGGACAGTGTGATTTCGGTGCGTACTTCAGTGAAAGATGCCGCCGCTCTGGATCAGGTGCTGCGCGGAGCATTGGCAGATTCTTTCGTCAAAATCCCGCAGGTTTTCCCCGGCAAAGAGATCAAAGGCGGTATGGAACTGTCCTTTGACGGCGGCCGCTGTTTCTACGACTTTACTCTGGATGCCGTCGCCGATCTGATGGATGAGTATACCGGAGAGAAACTGGCAGCTGTATTCAAGGCATAATGACCATGATGTACCCCTATTTAAGTGCGATCCTGCCGGAACTCGATCCGGAAAAAGTTCCGGAATTGACCGTGGATGAGTTCGATCTGCTCGCGCAGGATGCGCTCGGTGAAAAGCTCTCTGCCCGGCTGCTTTCCGGAGATGATCCGGAAACCAAAGTCGCAGTTTACCGGGAACTGCAGCACTTCAAGGCGTACCTTGATTACCGTATCGCGGTCATCCGCGCTGAAAAACTCCGGATCAACGCCACTTTTCCCGAGCCGGATGAATTTTTCGGTGAAGTCGATTATGCTCTGGCGCAGGCGGTTTCCGCAACCCCATCCGACCGGGAACATCTGCTCGATGCGATCCTCTGGCGCAAACTTGATGATCTGGAAATTTGTCACGAGATGGATTTTGAACATCTCTGCGTTTACCGCTGCAAACTCTCTTTGCTGCAGAAATATATCAACCGCAGTGAGAGTGCCGGGCGGAATAATTTTGAAGCGGCTCTGGAAAAACTTGCCGCCGGTTTCAATGAACCATAATCCTTTTTACAGGGAGTTTTTACAGCAATGGAACAGAATAAAATTTCAGAACCGATCGTCGGCGTCAACGGCAATATGATCACCGTTGAATACTCCGGCAGGATCATGCAGAACGAAGTGGCTTATGCTGTTTGCGCCGATGCCCGGCTCAAATGTGAAGTCATCCGGGTGCGGGGCAAATACGCTGACTTGCAGGTGTTTGAAAGCACCAACGGCTTGAAAGTCGGCGATATGGTGGAATTCACCGGCGAACTGCTCAGCGTGGAACTCGGTCCGGGGCTTTTGACCCAGGTCTATGACGGTTTGCAGAATCCGCTGCCGCTTCTGGCGGAAAAGTCCGGATTTTTCCTGCAGCGCGGCGTCTATTTGCGCGCGCTTGACCGGGAAAAAGTCTGGCACTTCACTCCCATCGCTCAAGCCGGCAGCAAAGTCGTCGCCGGTGACCGCATCGGATTTGTCATGGAAGGCGTCCTGAAACACTACATCATGGTGCCATTCAGATGGCGCGGCGAATATACTTTGCAGAGTGTCACCGCCGAGGGGGATTACACGATTGACGATGTCATGGCAACCGCAACCGGTGAATCCGGGGATCTGTTCAATATCACCATGACCCAGCACTGGCCGGTCAAGATCCCCATTGCCGACTATGCGGAAAAACTCCTGCCGGAAACTCCGCTGATCACCTGTCAGCGTACGATCGACACCTTTTTCCCGGTGGCTACCGGCGGCACCTTCTGCACTCCCGGACCTTTCGGAGCGGGAAAAACCGTGCTCCAGCACGCCATCAGTCAGAATGCCCGCGCCGATGTGGTGGTGATCGCCGCCTGCGGTGAACGTGCCGGTGAAGTCGTGGAGATCCTCCGGGAATATCCGGAACTTACCGACCCGCGTACCGGCAGATCCCTGATGGATCGTTCCATAATCATCTGCAACACCAGCAGTATGCCGGTTTCCGCCCGTGAAGCCAGTGTGTATACCGCTGTGACTCTGGCAGAATACTACCGGCAGATGGGATTGAATACCCTGCTGCTTGCCGACTCCACCAGCCGCTGGGCGCAGGCTTTGCGCGAGATGTCCGGCCGTCTGGAAGAGATCCCCGGCGAAGAGGCGTTCCCCGCTTATCTGGAATCTCTGATCGCCAGTTTCTACGAACGTGCCGGACTGGTCAGACTGCGCAGCGGTGAAAACGGTTCCATTACCATCGGCGGATCAGTTTCACCCGCCGGCGGCAACTTTGAAGAACCCGTTACCCAGGCGACACTTAAAGTGGTCGGAGCATTTCTCGGTCTTTCCCGGGAACGTTCCGATGCCCGCCGCTATCCGGCGATCCATCCGCTGGACAGCTGGAGCAAATATCCCAGTATCGTGGATAAAGATCAGCTGGCGTTCGCGCGCGGCGTTCTCCACCGCGGTTCGGAAGTCAACCAGATGATGAAGGTCATCGGCGAAGAGGGTACTGCCATGGAAGATTTCGTAGTTTACCTGAAAAGCGAATTTCTGGACTACACCTACCTGCAGCAGAATACCTTTGATAAAGTTGACGGCGCCAGTTCCGAGGAGCGTCAGAAACAGATGTTCGCCGACGTTTACCGGGTTTTGAAAACTCCTTTCACCTTTGAAGACAAAGAGAGTGCCCGTAAATTTTTCCTCGAATTGCGTCAGCTTTTCACCGACCGCAACTACATGGAGCCGGAAGCTCCGGAGTACCGCGAACAAAGTGCGCTGATCGAAAACTTAATCTCCGGAGGGAGCAGAAAAGATGCGTAAGGTATATCATAAAATCATCAAAATTTCCGGCAACGTCATCACCGTTGAGGCCGAGGGCGCCGCTTATAACGAACTTGCAGAAGTCACCGGCGCCGCCGGAGTTTCTCTGGCACAGGTGATCCGGCTGGACGGCAATCAGGTCTCTTTGCAGGTCTTTGCCGGAGCCAGGGGTATCAGTACCGGAGATCAGATCCGTTTCCTGGGCAGGGAAATGAGCGTTTCCGGTTCGGAAGCACTGTTGGGCAGGGTGTTCAACGGCAGAGGTCTTCCCCGGGACAACCGGCCGGAAGTTACCGATGAATCCACTCCGATCGGTGCGCCGTCGGTGAATCCTGCCAAACGTATCATTCCCCGCAATATGATCCGCACCAATATCCCCATGATCGACGTATTCAATACGCTGGTGGAGTCCCAGAAACTGCCGATCTTCTCATCGGCGGGCGAACCTTACAATGAGTTGCTCGCCCGGATCGCGCTGCAGGCGGAAGTCGATGTGATCGTGCTTGGCGGAATGGGATTGAAATATGACGATTATCTTGTTTTCAAACGCACTTTGGATGAGCATGGCGCATTGGGGCGCACGGTGATGTTCATCCACACTGCCGCCGACCCGGTCGTTGAGTGTCTGCTGGTGCCGGATATGTCGCTGGCAGTCGCAGAATCTTACGCGCTTAAAGGCAAACGGGTGCTGGTGCTGCTCACGGATATGACCAACTTCGCCGATGCACTCAAAGAGATCGCCGTCACCATGGAGCAGATCCCTGCCACCCGCGGTTATCCCGGTGATTTGTACAGCCAGCTTGCCGGACGGTATGAAAAAGCCGTGGACTTTGACAGTGCCGGCAGTATCACCATTCTGGCGGTCACCACCATGCCCGGTGACGATGTGACCCATCCGGTGCCGGATAATACCGGATATATCACCGAAGGACAGTTTTATCTTAAAGGAGGCAGGATCGAGCCATTCGGTTCGCTTTCCCGTCTTAAACAGCAGGTCAACGGACGGACCCGCAGTGACCACCGGGCGATCATGGACGCCATGATCCGGTTGTTTTCCGACTACCGCAGTACGCTTGAGAAGCAGTCTATGGGATTCCGTATGTCGGCGTGGGATGAGAAGCTGTTGAAATACGGTAAACGGTTTGAAAATGAAATGATGGATCTTTCCGTCAATATCCCGCTGGAAAAGGCTCTGGATCTGGGCTGGGAGATCCTTGCAGACTGTTTTGACCGCAATGAAGTTGGTATCAAAACCGATCTTATCGAAGAATACTGGCCGGAAAATTAATCATGGCAAAGATCAAATATACCAAAACCGAACTGAAATATCAGCAGGATGCACTCAAGCAGTTCACCCGTTTCCTGCCGACACTGCAGCTGAAAAAACAACAGCTGCAGCAGGAGGTGCGGGTCAGTGTGGAAAAACTCGCCGCCAACCGGGCAGCGAGAAAAGCTGCATTGGAGAAACTTGCCGGTATCCTGCCGTTTTTCAGTGATGCTGATGAAGCGGCAAGATTGGCTTCGCTGGTGGAAGTTACGGCGATCGAAGCATCCACCGGAAATATCGCCGGTATCACCATTCCGGTCTTTGAAAGGGTGGAATTCGCGGATATCCACTGGGATCTGCTGACTACTCCATGGCATACGGACGATTGCGTGGAAGCTCTTAAAGAGTCTCTTTCTTTGCGCGCCGAAGGCAAAGTTCTGGAAAAACAGTACCAGCTGCTGCTTGCCGAATTGACGACCACCACCCAGCGGGTCAACCTTTTTGAAAAGGTGAAAATCCCGGAATGCAAAGAGAATATCCGCCGGATCAAGATCCAGCTGGGCGATATGGAAACCAGTGCCGTTGCCCGGAGCAAGATCGCCAAAGGGAAATCCGGTCAGCTCATTTTGGAATGAACCGGGATAAACCGTTTTGAGCGGTGAAATATCTCCGGATATCACTGGCTGCCGTTTTTTTGCCGTTTGCAAAAAAACGGCGGTCGTGCTATATTATGACCATGAACAGCAAACTTAAAAATTATAATCATATCGAGATACTCGATACCACGCTGCGGGATGGCGAACAGACTCCCGGGGTGAGTTTCGCCCCGCAGGAGAAGCTGGATATTGCCAGATTGCTGCTGTCCCGGGTACATGTCGACCGTCTGGAACTTGCCAGTGCCAGAGTTTCCGAGGGTGAAGCCGAAGCTGTCCGGGAGATCATCCGCTGGGCAAAACCCCACGATTTTCTGGAACAATTGGAGATCCTCGGATTCATTGACGGCGGTAAATCGGTCGCATGGATCGAATCGGTCGGCGGCAAAGTTGTCAATCTGGTCGCCAAAGGTTCGGTAGAGCACTGCCGTCTGCAGCTGCGCAAAACTCCGAAGCGGCATATCGAAGATGTCTCCCGGGAGATCGCCCGGGCGCTGGATGCCGGGATGCAGGTGAATTTGTATCTTGAAGCATGGTCGGAAGGTATGCGGGAGGATTTCCCATTCATTTGCGACCTTATCCGTTCGGCAGAGGAGTTCCCCGTGCGGCGGATCATGCTTGCCGATACTCTCGGCTTGCTGGCACCTGCTGAAATGAGCCGTTATGCCCAGTGGATGATTGCGGCATTTCCCGGCATAAAATTTGATTTCCACGGTCACAATGATTACGGTATGGTAACCGCCAATTCGCTGGCGGCGGTGGATGCCGGATTTTCCGGGATCCACACCACGATCAACGGACTTGGCGAACGCGCCGGCAATCAGCCGCTGGCGCAGCTGGTCGTGGCGGTACATGATTTCACCGCCTGCCGGACAAAGATCGTGGAAAAAGAACTGCATCACGCTTCGCAGTATATCCAGTCGGTTTCCGGCAAACGCTGTCCCTGGAATATGCCGGTCGTCGGCAGTGATGTCTACACGCACACCTGCGGAGTGCATGCTGACGGCGAACAAAAAGGCGGATTGTATGTGAGCAAGCTTCTGCCGGAACGTTTTGGCAGACAGCGGGATATCGCTCTGGGAAAACTTGCCGGCAAAGCCTCTGTGGAAAGCATCCTTGAGGATGCCGGCTGGAGCGGCGGACTGACTCCGGAACAAAAGGCGCATCTGCTGTCAGAAATCGTCCGTCTGGGGGATAAGAAAAAGCAGGTGTCCGCTGCAGATCTGCCCTACATCGCTGCCGCAGTGAAAAAGGCTCCGCTCAATAAACTTTTCAAGATCACCAGAGCGGATTTCCGTTCCAGTTTGCACGGCATGGCAAAATCCGAAGTCGCAGTGGAATTCAACGGGAGGAGTGCTGAAGGTTCCGCCCGGGGTGACGGCGGTTACGATGCCTTTGTCAAAGCATTGAAAAAGTGCTTGAAGCAATTCAATTTGACGATGCCCAGGCTTGTCGATTATGAGGAGCGCATTCCTCCCGGCGGGAGAACTGATGCCATTGTGGAAACCACGATCACCTGGAGTTATTGCGGCAGGACATATATTACCAGCGGCGTTGATTCCGACCAGGTGCTTTCAGCAGTGGCGGCAACGGAAAAAATGATCAACTTCATGGTGCAGTGATGGGAAAAGTTTACGTTATTTCCGGGGATGACGATTTTGCCAGAAAACAACGGGCAAGAGAGGTCGCATCCGATGTGTGCCGCTGTGATGAACCGGAGAATGCTGATCATGTGGAGATAATTCAGGGCGATCTGCCGGAATTGAAACCGGATGTGATCGCCGAGCGTTTCCTTGAAGCACTGCAGACTCCGCCGTTTCTCGCTCCGGAAAAGGTCGTCTGGCTGCGTCACCATCCGGATCTGGATTCTTTCAACAATGACAATGCTTCTGCGCCGGTCAGAGAGGCGGCGGCGTTTCTCGCTGCCGGATTGCCGCCGGAATTATCGGTCGTCATTGACGGTCCGGGGCTGGATAAGCGCAAGACATTCTGCAAAAATCTGTTGAAAAATGACGGTGTGATCGAGGTGTGTTCAGTGGCGAAATCCACTGACCGCAATTTTGCCGAGAGCCGCCGCAATGTATTGAATGAGTTTGCCAAAAGGACCGGCAAACGGCTGCGCGGAGAGGTGATCCAGTTTCTTACCGAAGTTATCGGCGGAGACTCCGGGATCCTCGCCAATGAGTTGGAGAAACTTGCCTGTTATACCGGCAACGCTCCGGAAATCACGTTGGATGACTGCCGTGCCATTGTCAGCCGCACTCCGGAAGCGGTAATTTGGGAGTATACTGAAGCGATCCAGGCGGGCAGACAGGATGCGGCACTGCATTCGCTGGCACTGCTTTCACGAACCGGTGAGCAGGGGATGGAGTTGAAGTTGATCGCACTGCTGTCCAACAGTTTCCAAAAAGCGTTGAATTTGCGTCAGGCGATGCTTGAATTGGGGATCACCCGTCCGTCGCCGGGAGCATTTGAGAATTTGAGTGATGAACAAAAGGCGAAGTTTCCGGGAAATCCGCTGATCAAACTGCATCCCTACCGGGCATTCAAGATGTGTGAAAGTGCCGTGCGGATCGACGGTGCTTCGCTGGCGCGCAAATTGACCTTGATCCGCAATGCGAGCCGGGCGCTGGTTTCCGGCGGCGGTGAATCCCGGATCATCCTTGAACAGTTGACCATCGCTTTGTGCCGCTGACATCTTTTATCGCGGTGTTTTTGCCTGCCGTGACTTGAAAAATCCCGCAAAGTATATTATCTTATATGCAAGTATATACTAAAACGGAGAATTACCATGTACTACGAAATGCAATACCGGGTGACTTATGCGGATACCGACCAGATGGGAGTGGTTTACTATGCCAACTATCTGGAATATTTTGAGCGGGCGAGAACTGAAATGTTCCGGAGCATCGGCTTGCCCTATTCTGAAATGGAAGCCAAAGGGGTGATCATGCCGGTTTCCGAAGCACATTGCAAATACTTGAGCAGTGCGCGTTACGATGATCTGCTTACTTTCCGCTGCTGGATCAGTGAATATTCCCGGGTCAGGGTCAAGATCGCCACTGAAGTACGCCGGGATGATGAGGTGCTGGCATCCGGATATGTGGTGCTGGCATGTGTCGGCAGGGATTTCCGGGTGGCGCGTTTGCCGCAGTGGATGGTCGAATTTTGTGACAAATGCCTGCTTGAGGAGGAAAAATGAGTTTTACGGACAGTGAAAAACTTTATCCGCTGAAATTTTCTCCGGTCTATATGGAGCGGGTCTGGGGCGGAAGCATGATGAGCGACGTGCTGAAACGGGAACTTCCTCCCCATGATGCCCCCATCGGAGAAGCGTGGGAACTGGTTGACCGGGACGATGTCAACAGCGTGGTCGCCAATGGCGCACTTGCCGGTAAAACGCTTCATGAATTAGTGGAGTTTTACGGCAGGGCACTGATCGGCAATAAGGGTGCCGGACAGAAGAAATTTCCGCTGCTGGTCAAGTTGATCGATGCCGGAGAAAGATTGAGTTTGCAAGTCCACCCCGACGAACAGGCGTGCCGGGAACTGGGGGATGGTGCTGAACCAAAAACCGAAATGTGGTATGTCATTGCCGCCAGACCCGGAGCCAGGATCCTTGCCGGTATCGATGCCAGAGCCACCCGGGTGCAGGTTATGGATGCGCTGGATTCTCCTGATATTGAGCAGCTGATGCAGAATTATATTTCCCGTGAAGGGGACGCATATTTTATTACTGCCGGTACGCTTCACGCTATCGGTGCGGGCAATTTGATATTGGAAATCCAGCAAAACAGTGACACCACCTACCGGGTCAGTGACTGGGGCAGGGTCGGCAGTGACGGCAAGCCCCGGACTTTGCATCGGGAACAGGCACTTAAATCCATCAATTTCACCGGCAGAAACAGTCCGCGGGTCGCCGGAGCGGTTGACAAACGCAGTTTCAACCGGAAGTTCGATGTGGTCAAATTCTGTCAATTTTTCAAAGTTTACGATCTGCGGTTGACCGGTATATGGAATGATGACACCATTGCCGCAGGCAGTTTCCATCTGTTGAGCTGTATCAAAAACCGGGTGCGGGTCGGCAGAGCAGGGGCTTATACGGAGATGATCCCGGGGGAAACGGTGCTGGTTCCCGCCTGTTTCGGACCGTATGCTGTCGAACCGCTGGATGAGGGGGAATCGACCGTTATCAAAACCACGCTTTAACGGAGTTGATATACCCCGGGGGTATAAAAATCACATACATTTCATAATATTGAGGAAAAAATGAATTTTCTTACTGATCTTGAAGCGCATTTGCGCAGCAGTTTCGCCAATTATCCGGCGGAAAACGTTTTGACTGTTGAAGCATGTCCGGCAGGGCAGGGTGGCGATTTTACTCTGAATTGTTTCCGGATCGGCAAATTTTGCGGTAATCCCATGGCGGCGGCGGCACAAGCGGTGGAGTTTCTCAACCGTCATGCCGATGTGGAAAGCGCCGTTGCGGTGAAAGCATTTGTCAATATCACTTTGAAACCCGGCGCATTGCATCAGGCATCTTCTGCGGATATCGCCGCTTTGCTCAAACGTGCCGAACTTCCGGCAAGTGAACGGCGCCGGGTGCTGATCGAATTTTCCGCTCCGAATACCAACAAACCCCAGCACCTCGGTCACGTCCGCAACAACACTCTGGGCATGGCACTGGCATCTCTGCTTAAACGGGTCGGACACGATGTCATCCAGATCAATCTGGTCAATGACCGCGGTATCCATATCTGCAAATCCATGCTCTGTTATCAGAAAGCCGGTAACGGCAGAAATCCGGAAAATACCGGCATCAAAGGCGATCATCTGGTCGGTGATTTCTACGTTGAATACAACAAGATGCTCTCCGATGCGGTCAAAGAACTGAAATCCGCCCGTCCGGAGCTGGCGGATAAAGATTCCGATGAGCTGTTTCTGGAAACTGCCATCGGGCAGGAAACCCAGAAAATGCTTCAGGATTGGGAAGCCGGTGTGCCGGAGGTCCGGGAATTGTGGCAGATGATGAATAACTGGGTGTTTGCCGGCTTCGCCGAAACTTACAAACGTATGGGGATCAACTTTGATCACACTTATTTGGAGAGCGAAACTTATCTGCTGGGCAAAGATATCATTGCTTCCGGTCTGGAAAAGGGCGTATTCACCTATCGTGAAGATGGCGCGGTGATCTGCGATCTGGGCAAAATGGGCAAAAAAGTGGTGCTGCGTTCCGATGGCACCAGCGTTTACATCACCCAGGATATCGGTACGACCAAAAAGAAATATGATGATTATCAACCCGAAAGCATGGTCTGGGTGGTCGGCGATGAACAGAATCTGCACTTCCAAATGCTGTTTGAAATCATGAAACGCCTCGGTTTCCAGTGGGCAAAAGATCTTTATCACCTCTCTTACGGCATGGTCAATCTGCCAAACGGCAGAATGAAAAGCCGGGAAGGTACCGTGGTCGATGCAGACGATCTCTTTGATGAGATGTCCCTGCTGGCACGCAATGCCTGTGCTGAACGTGCCGGAGAGAGTGTCGATGATGCTGAACTTGACCGCCGCGGCGAAGTTATCGGTCTTGGCGCATTGAAGTTCATGCTGCTCAAATTCAATCCCAAAACCACCATCACCTTTGATCCGGCGGCATCTCTGCGCTTTGAGGGGGATACCGGACCGTATGTCCAGTATGTTGCCGCCCGTATTGCTTCCATCGGGCGCAAGGCACAGGAAAAGGGCATCTCCCTTGCCGGAACCGCAGTGGATTGGTCGCTTCTGGGGACGGAAGCTGAACGGGATATCGCTGTGAAACTTTATTTCTACCCGTCGGTCTTGCAGACGGCGGCGGCAAAACGGGATTGCTCCGGACTGGTGGAATATCTGCTGGATCTGGCAAAGGCATTCAACCGTTTCTACCGGGATTGTCCGGTGTTGTCTGCGGACAGTGAAGCGTTGATCACCGCCCGTCTTTCGCTGGCAGAAGCAGTGCGTCAGGTTATCGCTGACGGCTTGCAGACTTTGACTATCGGTGTGCCGGAGGCGATGTAAGATGGCTGATACACGTCCGTCGCTGTTGATCGTTGACGATGAATTCAACACCCGGGAAACGCTTCTGGAGTTTCTCGGCAGGAAGTTTGACACCATCGGTGCCGCCAACGGTGCCGAAGCGGTCAAACTGCTGCAGCAGCGGGACTTTGATGTGGTACTTACGGATCTGCGGATGCCGGAAGCCGATGGCATGAGTGTGCTGGATGCCGCCAAAAGCAAGGCAAAACGGCCGAAATGTGTCATGATGACAGCTTACGGCTCGATCACCGATGCGGTGCAGGCAATGAAAAACGGTGCATTTGATTTCATCACCAAGCCGATCAAATTGTCCAAACTTGAACAGATCATTGCGGCGGCATTAAAGTCGGTTCCTGCGGAAAAGAGTCCGGTGGATGATCCGGCTGCCGCTTTTGCCCGTGAGGTGATCCCGGAAAATGACAGCGGTTTTGTTTTGCCGGGCATGGGAAAAAATGATCCCATGAAACTTGTTTATGATACGGCACTGGCGGTCGCACCGGGCAGATCATCGGTACTGCTTTTAGGAGAGAGCGGCACGGGTAAAGAGGTGATCGCGCGTTATATTCACGATCACAGCAACCGGACGGGGCTGTTTGTGCCGGTGCATTGTGCGGCATTGACGGCGACCTTGCTGGAAGATGAACTTTTCGGACATGAAAAGGGCGCATTCACCAACGCCGTGGCGATGCGGCGCGGACGTTTTGAATTGGCAGATCACGGAACGATTTTTCTGGATGAAATCGGTGAAATCGATGCGGTTACCCAGGTGAAATTGCTCCGGGTGCTGGAAACCCGCCAGTTTGAAAGGCTGGGCGGCAGCGAAACCGTTTCCAGTGACTTCCGTTTGATCGCGGCGACCAACCGGGATTTGAAAGCGATGGTCGATCAAGGCGAATTCCGGGAAGATCTCTATTACCGGTTGTGCGTGGTGGATCTGCATCTGCCGCCGTTACGGGAGAGAAAAGGGGAGATACCGGCGCTGGCAGAAGCGTTTGTCCGGGAGTTTGCCGGAGAGAATATGAAAGATGTTTCCGGTATTTCTCCGGAAGCGCTCGCTGAACTTGCCGCCTATGATTGGCCCGGTAATATCCGGGAACTGCGCAACTGCGTGGAAAAAATGGTGGTTCTTACCGGCAATAAAAGAATTGAAAAATCCGATGTTCCGGAATTTGCTGCAGTTCCGGCGGTAAATTCCGGAAAAAGCTCCGTTGATCCATTGAATCTGGAGAATTCCGAAAAAGAACTTATCCGCAAAGCTCTCGCTGAATGCGGCAACAACCGTGCCGCTGCCGCCAGGAAACTGGGGATCAGCCGCCGGACACTTTATCGCAAACTTGAGGAGTTGCAAAATGAATAAAAGACGTTCTGTTGAAGAGATCGTAGCTGAAATCAATTACGATGAGTCCAAAATTCCGGAGTATTCCATTCCGCCGCTGCTGGTGAAAAATGATGGAAGTGCGGTTGAAAACAGCTGGGATTGGATGAATTTCCGCCGCGCGGAAATTTTAAATTTCTACCGGGAAGAGGTTTTTGGAGACGCTCCTTTGCTGCCTGAACAGATGAGCCGGGAGGTTTTGACCGTCAGGCACGATGCGCTTGGCGGCAAAGCGATCCGCAAAGAGATCCGGCTCACCTTTACGCATCAGGGACATTCCCGCAGTTGGACGATGCTTTTGTACATTCCCGTAAATGCTTCCGGCAAAGTTCCGGTGGTTCTGGGATTGAATTTCAAGGGCAATCATGCTTCAGCCGGAGAAGATGACGTGCTGATTACCGGATTGGATCTTGCCGGCAATCCGGTATCAGATGAACGCGGCTGTCAGAGCCACCGTTGGCCGTTTGAAGCGATCATTGACCGGGGATTTGCGGCAGCGACGGTTTGTTATCATGATATCTATCCGGATTTTTCCGGAGAAGATGCATTGCGCAAAAGCATTTACGGATTGGTGTATCCGCAAATGTCTGCCGCTGATATCCACCGGAAACACTCTGCGATCGGTGCGTGGGCATGGGGCTTGAGCCGGATGTTGGATGCGCTGGGAAGTGAAGAGCATATTGATACAGACAGAGCGATGGTGACCGGTCATTCCCGGTTGGGAAAAACTGCATTGTGGGCAGGTGCGGTCGATTTGCGTTTCAAAGTGGTGGTGTCCAATGATTCCGGACATGGAGGAGCGGCGCTTTTCCGGAGGTGTATCGGTGAAAATGCAGAAGTTCTGGTGACGGTATTTCCTCACTGGTTTGTCAGCGGATTTGACAAATATGCCGGAAAAGATGCTGATTTGCCCTTTGATCAGCATTTTCTGCTGTCACTGATCGCTCCTCGGACGTTGTGTATCGGCAGTGCCACGAAAGATCTGTGGGCGGATCCCAAAGGTGAATTTCTTGCCGGAGTGCATGCTTCTGAAGTGTACTGGCTTTTTGGAGTACGGGGGATGCCGGTCAGCGAGCATCCGGCTCCGGATGTGAATGTCACCGGAGAGATCAGTTATCACTTGCGTACCGGCGAACACGAAATTCTGCTTCAGGATTGGGAACATTATCTGGATGCGGCAGGAAAAATTTTTGATCGGAAGTGAAAAAACGTGCCGGATGCCCCGATAATTATCTCCGGCAATTTTTTGGATGACTTTTGCCATTATTTCATCTTGAAAAAATGATTTTCTGCATATATATTATATGATTCATAGTAAACTGTTACAGCAAAGAGGCGGGCATGAGCGAAAAGAGCAGAGATCAACTTTCAAGAGCATTGACAATGCTTCTGAAAATCGCGATTGCCGCCGCTGTACTGATTTGGCTTTACAGTCAGAAAGGTGAAGAACTGAAAAGAGGTTTCGGTTCTTATGATTACCGTTACCTTTTACCGGCGCTGATCCCCTCTTTGATTTCCGCCTTTGCCGGTTCGGAAAGATGGCGGGCGCTGACCGGTATCATCAATATCCCGCTGAAAAGATTGGAAGCATTTTCGCTGACGATGCAGGGGATTTTTTTCTCGCTGGTCATTCCCGGCGGTTCGATCGGCGGAGATGTGGTCAAAATGGCGGCAATGAGCAAACATGTGAAGTGCGGCAGCCGGACTGAAGGGATCTTTTCCATAATGATCGACCGTATCGTCGGGATGTTTGCGTTGTTTCTGCCGGTTCTGGTGCTGCTGTTTTTCAATTACCGGACATTTGCCTCTTTGCAGCTGCCCGGATCGCAGGAATCGTTTGCCGGTTTGACGGCATGGTGGATGTTGACCGGAGTTTGCGCAGCGGGGATCGGCGGAGGGATCGCGGTATTTTTTCACCGGCAGATCAGCAGCATCCCCGGCATCCGCCAGATATTGGCATTTCTGGATGTCAAAAGTTCCGGCAAGGTGAACCGGATCTTTGCGGCGGCAGATATTTACGCCCGTTCTCCTGGCAGAATATTTTTACTGGTGCTTCTGTCAGTTGCCGCAGTCCATCTGATGCCGGTACTGACATTTATGATCCTGCTTGCCGGTGCTGGAGTGGAAGTCGGATTTTTTACGCTTTGTACGGCGATCCTGATCGGCAATATTGCCGGTTTGATCCCGCTTTTTCCCGGCGGTATCGGCGCGAGGGATCTGGTGACTGTCGGGCTGCTGACCGGTGCCGGATACGCTCCGGAAAGTGTGGGGACGGTTCAGTTGCTGGCAACCGGCCTGATGATTGTTTTTAACCTGACCGGGTCATTTTTCTTTATTTTTGACCGGAAACGTCCGGAGGATAACCAATGAGTGAATTTCAACTTGATATGCCCCTGAATTCGACCGGCAATCCGCTGAAAGATGCGCTGGATTCCGGAAAATTCATCTTTCTTGCCGAGTGTTCACCCCCGGAAAATGAGCGCAAGCGTGATGTCGCTGTCGAGAGGATCATGCCGCTGGCGGAAACAATGGTCAAGCAGGAAGATCTTTGCGGTGGTCTGGCGGTGACCGATTTTTACGGGGCGCCCTGGAGTGCCGCCGAAATTGCATCGGCACTGCCGGAAAAATTGCGCAACAACAACCTTTATTATCTTTCCGGCAACGGCAGGAACGATGATTCAATTTGTGAGCAGCTTGAACTGCTGCACAATTCCGGAGCATCCAATGTGGTTGCTGTTTCCGGCAGTGTGACCGATCTCAATCCGCGGGAGTGCCGGGCACGGGAGTTTTGCAGCAGTATCCGTCAACTGCAGCTTATGGGAAATTCCGAAGGGAAATTTTTTCCGGGAGTGCAATTCAATCCTTTTAACTATGAACACAATACCATTCTTGCCTCCTACAATGCGCTTGCTGCTAAAATCGATGCCGGAGCGCAGTTTGTGGTTTCCCAAAGCGGCTGGGATATGCTGCAGAATCAGACTCTGGCGTGGTTTCTGCTCAACCGGCAAAGTTATTTGCCGATGATCGCGCATCTGACTCTGCTGACTCCGGATAAAGCGGAAAAGATCGCCGCCGGCAAGATCCCGGGGGTCCGGATGAGCAACGCATTCCGCAAACTTCTGGAACGGGAGTTGAGCGGCAGTAAAGCACAATTTGAGGCTGCCCAGTACCGCCGTCTGGAACTTCAAAGTGCCGGATGCCGGCTGATGGGTTACAGCGGAGTGCAGATTTCCGGAGTGGATTTCCCCGGGCGGGCGCAGGTAGTGGCATCACGGATACGTTCGGCGCTGCAGGAATTCCGCAGTTTTGAGGTGTGGCTTGAGGAGTACAATGCTCATCAGGCTGGTGCCGAAATGGGCGGATGCGGCACTTTTCACCTTTTTGACCGGGTGTTGCGCCGCTCTTATCCCTTTGACAATCCGCCGCAGATCAGCGTGCCGCACGGCGAGGTGGAATATTCCTGGAAAGAACGGCTGAATTACCATATGAAAAAGTTTTTCTTTTCCAATGCCGACCGTCAGCGTCCCGGCAGAGATTTTTTTCTGAAAAAACTGCTTGCCGGTTGTCCGGGCTGTGAAAAATGCACCTTGCCGGAAAATAATTTTATCTGCATTAAAAATTGTCCGAAACGTCTGGATTGCGGGCCGTGCGGGGCGGTTTCCGAGGACGGAAAATGCGAAATTACGGATTCAGAGTGCATTTTTGTCAAAAAAATGCGCTGTTCACGCTGGCTGGAAACTTTTTCCGGTTTGGAATCCGGCCATTGATGGAGTATATTATATAATGGACAAAATTCTGCGTAAGTCTGACGGTGTGGTATCGGTGCTGTTTATCTGTACCGGAAACACCTGCCGCAGTCCGATGGCAGAGTTGATTTTTTCGGCGATGGCATCCGGTAAAAATATTACGGTGTCATCGGCGGGATTGTATGCTTTTGACGGAGAAGCGATGAGCGTAAATTCGCAGCAGGCTCTTGCCGAAGCTGGGATCGACGGTTCGCAATTCCGGTCACAGAGCGTTACTTATGATCTGGTAGAGGGCAGTTCGCTGATACTGACGATGACTGCTTCGCACCGGGCGGAATTGCTGATGCGTTTCCCGGAAGCGGCAGATAAGTGTTTTTCACTGGCACATTTGTCCGGTTCCGGTGATATAAGTGACCCTTACGGGCAGAGTTTGGATGTTTACCGCCAAACATTTGCGGAGATCCGCAAGTGTGCGGCAAAGTGGTTGGATTTTTTGACAGAAGAGGGAATTTCAAAAAAACTCAAAAATTCTTGAAATTCATTGTCGCGGTCTTAACGCGGTGCGTTTGCGGTGGTTATTTATCAGACAGCCATATCCAAACTGCCGTTTTGATCTCGTCGGCACTGAATATTCAACCTGTTTTTGAATGACTTTTGCAATTATCTCGATAAAATAAAACAATAATCAGGTAATACCTTAAATAGAAAGGAAAATTCGATGAAAGAGATCATTGATATCGCCAATCGCAAATTGACGATCGCCCTCGGAGCCGATCACGGAGCTTTTGAGGCGAAAAACACCATCGCCGCATTTTTGCAGGAACTCGGTCACGAGGTTGTCGATTGCGGAGCTTTTGCTTTTGATGCAGAGGATGATTATCCGGATTTTGCGGTTCCCGCTGCCAAAGCCGTCGCCATGGGCAAAGCGGATGCGGCAGTTTTGTTCTGCCGTTCCGGAATCGGTGTCAGCATCGCTGCCAACCGTTATCACGGTGTCCGTGCTGCACTCTGCCATACCGAAAAGAGTGTGGCTGCCAGCCGTCAGCACAACTGTTCCAACTGCCTGGTGCTTTCCGGAGACAATCTTTCCATCGATCAGATGAAAGAATATATCAAATTGTGGCTTGGCACAGATTACAGCGGAGATGCCCGTCATACCCGCCGTTTGACCAAACTGGAAAAGGCTTCCTACGATGATATTGCCGCTCTGCGCGATGCCGATCCGGAACTTGCCGCTATGATCGACCGTGAAGCCGCCCGCCAGAGCGACGGTATCGAATTGATCGCCAGCGAAAACTTCGCCAGCTGCGCCGTCCGTGCCGCCCAGGGATCGGTTTTGACCAACAAATATGCTGAAGGTTACAGCGGCAAACGCTACTACAACGGCTGCGAATTTATCGACGAAGTCGAAACGCTCGCCATTGAACGTGCCAAAAAACTTTTCGGTGCTGAAGCCGCCAATGTGCAGCCACACAGCGGCAGCGGAGCCAATCAGGCGGTTTACACCGCACTGTGCCAGCCCGGAGATACCGTGCTTGCCATGAGCCTTGACCACGGCGGTCACCTGACCCACGGTCATCCGTTGAACTTCTCCGGTAAACTGTACAATATGGTTCCTTACGGCGTCAGTGCAGAAACCGAGCAGATCGATTATGATGAAGTTGAAAGACTCGCTTTTGAGTGCAAACCTAAAATGATTCTCGCCGGAGCCAGTGCTTATCCCCGTATCCTCGATTTCCCCCGGCTGCGGGAGATCGCTGATAAAGTCGGAGCCATCCTTTTTGTCGATATGGCGCATATTGCCGGTCTGGTTGCCGCCGGTGAACATCCATCTCCGGTTCCCTACGCAGACATTGTGACCACCACCACCCACAAAACTTTGCGCGGTCCCCGCGGCGGTTTGATCCTCTGCCGTGAACAGTACATCAAGGCGATCAATTCAGCCGTTTTTCCCGGCTTGCAGGGTGGACCGTTGGAACACGTTATCGCTGCCAAAGCGGTCTGCTTCGGTGAAGCTCTCAAAGATGAATTCAAAGCCTATCAGCATCAGGTGAAACTCAATGCCGCCAAACTTGCTGATGAACTTGCTGCCCGCGGCTTCCGCATCGTTTCCGGCGGCACGGACAACCACCTCGCTCTGATCGACCTGCGTCCCAAACATGCCACCGGCAAAGAGGTCGCCAATGCTCTGGACAAGGCCCGGATCACCGCGAACAAAAACATGATCCCCTTCGATCCGGAAAAACCCTTTGTCACCAGTGGTATCCGTATCGGTACTCCGGCGATCACCACCCGCGGACTTAAAGAAGCGGAAATGGTCAAAGTCGCCGAATTCATCGACCGTGCCGTGGCTGCCAAAGATGATGATGCAGCTCTTGCTGCTATCGGTGAAGAGGTCAAAGCATTCATGGCAAACTTCCCCATGCCGCAGTTCTAATATATAAGGATTTTCAAAAATGATCGATATTAAAATTATCCGTGACAATGCGGAAATGGTTCGTCAGAACTGCATTCGCCGTGGCTACCCCATCGACATCGATGGTCTGGTGAAACTGGATGCAGACTGCCGTACTCTCAACAGCGAAATCGAAGTTCTCCGGGGTGAACGCAACCGCTTGAGCAAAGAGTGTGCCAAAGATCCCGCCGCCCGTGAGCAGGTCAAACAGATCAAACTGCAGCTGGGTGAAAAGGAGAATAAACTGGCTTCTTTGCAGGAACGCATCCATCAGGTGCTTATCCGGATGCCGAACCTGCTTGCTCCGGATGTGCCGGATGGCACCGATGATACCGGCAACGTTGAATTGCGTAAAGTCGGTACGATCCGGGAGTTCGATTTTGAGATCAAAGATCACCAGCAGCTTGGTGAGGAACTGGATATTCTGGATATTGCCAGAGGTTCCAAAGTTGCCCAGACCGGTTTTTATTACTGGAAAGGCAAAGGGGCGATGCTGGCGCAGGCATTTTTCTTCTGGGTGCAGAAGTTCCTTGCGGAACGTGGTTTTACGGTTTTTATGACCCCATGTCTTGCTAAAGAACGTACCCTTTTCGGTACCGGATATCTGCCGTTTTTTGCGGATCAGACCTACAATATCACCGGTGAGGATCTGGCATTGATCGGAACCAGTGAACAGACGCTGGTCGGCTATCACGCTGATGACGTGCTTGACGGTGCCAAACTGCCGTTGTGCTACACGGCTTATACTCCCTGTTTCCGTACTGAAGCTGGCAGTTACGGCAGAGCATCCAAAGGTATTTTCCGGGTGCATCAGTTCCATAAAGTTGAGCAGATCGTTTTCTGCAAACCGGAAGAATCTCCCAAATACCACGAATTCTGTCTGGAAAATGAGGAAGCTCTGCTTCAGGCGCTCGGTCTGCCCTACCATGTGGTTAATGTGTGTGTCGGTGACCTTGGCGCCCCCGGTTACAAGAAATATGATATTGAGGCGTTCTTCCCCAGTTTTGGCGGATACCGGGAAGTTACCAGCAACACCAACCTTACTGAATTTCAGAGCCGTCGTCTGAATATCCGTTATAAAGACGGTGACAGCAAAGGTTTTGTGCATACGATCAGTGCAACTGCGGCGACCGACCGCATGCTGATCTGCATTATGGAAAATTATCAGCAGGCGGACGGATCGATCATCATTCCTGAAGTTCTGCGTCCTTACACCGGTTTCGACAAAATCGAAGCTCCGGCAAAATAAAAAGAGGATTGATCCGGGAGATACTCCGGTATCTCCCGGGGATGATTTATGACCGCATTCAGTGAAAAAGTCGGCAAAGTACTGCTTTTTGCTCTTGGATCCTTCTGGGGTTACCTGTGGGTTCAAGAGCTTTTGTCGTGTCCTGAATGGTGGTTTGCCGGTACCAATGCCCTGCTGATCGGTTCGGGTATTTATGTGATCAGCAAGATCCCGGAAAATTGCCGCCGCTGGCCGACGGCATTGCTTTTGATGGCGATGTTTGTGCTGCCGGCATCGGATTTGCGTTCGGTGCTGCTGCCGTTTCTTTTCGGGCTTTGGTACGGTGGAGAAAAGGAGGTATTCGGGGATTGGAGAATTTCCCGCATCTTTTGCGGCGGTTGGTTTTTGGGAGGAGTGTTTTCCGGCATAAGCTGGTTGTTGCCATTCTGGAATGAGTGGCGTCTCTGGTTTATACCGCTGCTGGTCACGCTGGTTTTGCTCAACAGTGTTCCCCGGAAAAAATGGTATCAGCTCGGGATGCTGCTGCTGGGAGTTCTTTTTGCCATTTTTTCGGTTCCGGAAAGTAAAAATAAACCGGAATGGATGGATTCCGGCACTGTACTTGCGGCATTTGCGCTGGTTGAGCCGGATGCGGAAGTCCAGCGTCCGGTCAGGATTTCATTTATCGGAGAGCGGGAAACCATTTACCAGAGGAGTCTGGCAGAACTTTTTCTGGATTTGGTCAGTGAAGTGAACTGCAGTAAACTGCCGGGGACGGTTTCATCGGGTACAGATCTGGTTATTGTTACCGAATTGCCGGATATCGGTGACCGGGGCGTTTCTGCTCTGAACCGGGCGTTGGAAAAAGGTGCTCTGCTGGTGATGCCATCTTGTTATTGGGGGCTTTTTCCCGGTGCGCAGTGGTATATATTACCCGGATCGGATGGGAAATATGCTGTAAGTGCCCATCGTGGCGAGCTGGAACTTGATCCGGATAAAATGGATCGGCAGCTGGCGTATCATTTCAGAGGAGTGAAAAATACTTCCATTGCTCCGATGCCAGGGGCATTTGCCGGTATGTTGACCGGTTTCAACCCGGAATGTGTCAAAATCGATCCGGTTCCGGAAAAAAATTTGTACAACTATCTGATATCCGCGTCAGTTGCATTGTTGATATTGCTGATGATCTGGATAGTGCGAGTCAAGCGTCCCGGTTCAGAATGTTTCAGGGTGATTATCAACAGTGTCGGGTACTCCATGTTGGCGGGAGTATTTCTGGGGCTCATGTTCAAAAATCTGCCGACCGGAGAACATTTCCGGGCGATACTGATGTCGGTTGCGCTGATCTGGATATTCCGCCGTCCGGTGCCGGAGTCTAAAAAGCGGTTTCTGTTTTCCGGCATAGTGGGATTGATGTCATTGGCGATGGCATACTTTCAGAATACGTGGCTGCTGCTGCTGGCACTGTTTTCAGGTGGATATCTCTTTGCGGTGCTGGACGGAGAGTTGTGCCGCGACCGGGATAACGGGATTGAATCATTGCGATTTCTCGGATTTGCCGCAGGAGCATTTATATTTGGTATCTTGAGCATGTTTGGCGTGCCGTGGTACGGCTTTTTTGCGACGGTGCTGATCCTGCGTTTATGGTCATATCTGCGCAACTGAAAACAGTACAGGTGTCGATTGGCGGTTAGAACATTCTCTATCCGGTCTTTTTACGATAAAAGTACTGTCAAAATCCTCTGTTCACAGTTAATTTTCTTGAAAAAAAAGTATTTTGTGATATATTAAGTCAATTTCAAAAGTTGTCAAAAAAGTTTTGATTTTGCTGAAGTATCTGATCGCAGTTTACTGCGGTAATTATAAATCGCCGGCAGGGTGTTTTCAGTTTCTGTGTCATTGTCGTTGACGTCTCAACTTTTTTGAATAACTTTTGCATTAGTACATAGTATTGTCAAAAGAGATGTTTTCAGGATACAAGTTGATGAAGTTCAGGCGAAATAACGGCACGCTCCATGATTTCAGTTGCAAAGTGCCATTGGAAAAAATTGTTATTTTCGCGGGTGGTATTTTCGGATTTCTGCTGTATTTTTTCTGCTGCAGTTGGGAAATACATGATCGTTTCAGTCAGTGGACATATCGCGGAGAGATTACGGTACCCGTACCACTGCAGAATGATGCAGGGCAGGAACCGCAAAGTTACGTTTCTGTCGAGTTTCAACAGTCGGTGCCGGCGAATCGTTCCGGACGGGGAAATTTGCTGCAAACACCGGATGCTGAACTGCCGCGGATGTTTTTTGCCGGCAGGGCAGTGGCGGCTTCCGGGAAGTGGGCAGTCGCGGAACAGACGACGATATTTCTATATGTCAAGATGTCTTCTGCGATATTGGAGAGGGCAGGACCTGATTTCGGTTATTTGACTTGAAAAAGTCCGTTGAGACTAATTTCAACGGTAGAGAAACAAAATAACAGGAATCAGGAACAATGTTGAACTTTCATCTTTCAGTTGTCCAGCAGATCGCAGTTCTGGCTCTGCAGCTGGGCATTATCATCTTTGCCGCCCGTATTTGCGGTGATCTGGCAAAAAAAGTCAAAATGCCTCCGGTTTTGGGGGAATTGCTGGCGGGTATCATTATCGGGCCGTGTCTGCTCGGAGGGATTCCACTGCCGTTTCACGGAATGGAACACGGGCTTTTCGGGATTGTCTCAAACGTGGAAATTTCCGGAGCGTCGATCACCGGCAGTGCCGTGATCACCAATGTGACATTTCAGAGTTATCACTCCACATTGTATGCGTTTGCCACGATCGGTTCAGTAATGCTGCTTTTTATTTCCGGTCTGGAAACTGACTTGCGGATGTTTATCCGTTATTCACTGGCAGGAACGCTGGTCGGTATCGGCGGCGTGGTTTTGTCCTTTGTTTGCGGGGCAGGGATCGGCGTATTTATGCTGGGACTGCCGCTGATGCATCCGTGTACGCTTTTTCTCGGCATTTTAAGTACGGCAACCAGCGTGGGGATCACCGCCAGGATCCTGTCGGAACAAAAGAAGATCGACACCCCGGAAGGTGTCACGACTCTTGCTGCTGCTGTGATCGATGACGTGCTTGGCATCATCTGCCTGGCGGTTGTGACCGGAATCGTTGCCGCTCCCGGAAGCAGTGCCGACTGGGGCAGTATCGGTGTGCTGGCATTCAAGTGCATCGGATTTTATCTTGCTGCAAGTGCCGTGGGGTTGGTCATTGCCGGAAGTACTGCCAAACTTTTGAAGCGCTTCAAATCGGCGACCGTATTTGCGACTTTGGCATTCGGTATTGCGCTGGTGGTATCCGGGCTGTTTGAACAGCAGGGACTGGCGATGATCATCGGCGCGTATGTTACCGGTTTGAGTCTTTCCAAAACCGACATAGCTTTTGCGGTGCAGCGTTCGCTTACTCCGGTGTACAATTTCTTTGTGCCGGTATTTTTTGTGGTAATGGGTATGCTGGTGGATATCAGTGCATTTGTGGATTGGGATGTGCTGAAAATCGGATTGCTTTATTCACTGCTGGCAATTTTTGCCAAAGTCGCCGGGTGCGCACTTCCGGCATTGTTCATGAATTTCAATACCATTGGAGCTTTGCGGATCGGTTGCGGCATGATTCCCCGTGGAGAAGTTGCCCTGATCATCGCCGGGATCGGTATGACTACCATCTATGACGGGAAACCGGTGTTGAATTCCGATCTTTTCGGAGTGGCGATCATTATGACACTGGTAACGACGGTCGCGGCTCCGCCGGTTTTGAGCTGGATATTGAATTTGAAAGCCAAAGGAGTCCGGCGAGAAACAGAAGACAGCCGGGTTATCCATACGCCGTTTACCTTTGATTCTCCGGTGTTGACGGATTTTATTTTGCGCCATCTGATTGAAAACTTCCGCAAAGAAGGCTATATGTTTTCGCAGTTGGACAAGGAGAGCGGAGTAATGCAGATCCGCAAGGACAACTTCTCTTTTGCGCTGAATGTTTCCGATACCGGGATCATCTTTGAATCCAACCCGTCGGAAGTTCCGTTTCTGCGCGAAGTGATGTTTGAAACGATCGTTTCTCTGCACTGGGAGTTGGAAAAACTCAAAAATATTGCTGACCCGTCAGAAATCCGTCAGGAATTTTACGGTCAGCCGCAGCTTCCGGTTCCGGAAAATCATCACGCGCTGCCCAGTGCCGCTGCCAAAGCTGTCAATCCCAAAGCCGTGATCATGGACTTGCAGTCAAAAGATAAAGCGGGAGTTATCCGCGAATTGTGCGAAGCTCTCGGTAAAAGCGGCGCCGTCGAAGATGTCGAAAAGTGCTTCCGGGAAGTCTGGCACCGTGAATTGACCGCATCGACCTGTCTGCAGAACGGCATTGCGCTGCCGCATGGCAGATGTGATGCTGTCGGCAAACTTGCCATTGCCATCGGTATCAGCCGCGAAGGATATAAGTTTGATTCTATTGACGGAGAAGCCAGTAAAATATTTGTACTCTGTGTCAGTCCGGCAGATTCCAATGGTCCGCATATCGAGTGCCTGGCATCGATCGGAATGGTTTTGAACAATCAGGAAAATATCGATCGTATTCTGAATGCGGCAACTCCGGAAGAGGTATATCGTATTTTTCGCAGTCAGTCGCTTGCCAAAGCGTGAATTTGATAGTATATTACAAAGAATAACAATTTTGTAATGAAAGGTTACATCTATGAGCAACTGCAATCGGGCGCAGGCGGTCAATTTGATCGCGGTTCGCAATGGCGGTGCCCCAATGCCCGGCACCCCGGTATCTATCGCTGATTTTGGTGAAGACGTCTTTACTCCCGGGGTGATGCAGCAATATCTGCCGCAGGATGTGACTGATGCGTTGCTGGAAACGATCCACTTCGGCAGACCGCTGGATCCGGCATTGGCAGGAGATGTTGCTTCGGCGATGAAACGCTGGGCGCTGGAAAGGGGGGCGACCCACTTTACTCACTGGTTTCAGCCGCTCAACGGCGGTACTGCCGAGAAACATGATGCGTTTCTGGAGTTGTCCGATGACGGCAAGGCGCTGATGGAATTTTCCGGCAAGAACCTTATCGGCGGTGAAACAGATGCATCCAGCTTCCCGTCCGGAGGTCTGCGCTGTACCTTTGAAGCGCGCGGCTATACGGCATGGGACCCGACCAGTCCGGCATTTATCAAGCGTCACAGCAATGGTGCGACGTTGTGTATTCCGACGGCGTTCTGCAGTTTTACCGGGGAAGCGTTGGACAAAAAGACTCCGCTTCTCCGTTCGATCCAGGCGTTGAACCGTTCCACGACCCGGCTGATGAAGTGTTTTGATCTGCCGGAAGCCCGGGTGATGGTCACATTGGGAGCGGAACAGGAATATTTTTTGATTGACAAACTGTTTTATCTGCAGCGTCCGGATCTGATGCAGACCGGCAGGACGCTTTTCGGAGCGCCGCCGCCGAAACATCAGCAGATGGAAGATCACTATTTCGGTTCGATCAAACCGCGGGTGCTGGCATTTATGAATGAGGTGGAGCGGGAATTGTGGAAGTTGGGGATCCCGGCGAAAACCCGCCACAATGAAGCAGCTCCCGCCCAGTTTGAGATAGCTCCCCGTTTTGAAGAACTCAATCTGGCGGTCGACCACAATATGCTGATAATGGAAGTCCTGCGGGTGGTCGCTGACCGGCACAATCTGGTCTGCCTGATGCATGAAAAACCGTTTTTCGGAGTAAACGGTTCCGGAAAACATTGCAACTGGTCACTGGATTACGGTGATTTGAGTCTGCTCAAACCGGGCAGCGACCCGCATCGCAATGCGATTTTTCTAACCACCTTGTGTGCAGTTATCCGGGCGGTAGATCTGCACAGTGATCTGCTGCGGTCAGTTACCGCCGGAGCTGGAAACGATCACCGTCTGGGGGCAAATGAAGCTCCGCCGGCGATCATATCCATTTTTCTGGGAGATCAGCTCACGGAAGTTATCGAACAGATCGAAAACGGCAGCGTGACCGGTTCCACATGCCGTCCGGGGGCGCTTAAAATCGGTGCGGATATGCTTCCGCCGCTGCCGCGAGATGCCACTGACCGGAACCGTACCAGTCCGTTTGCTTTCACCGGAAACAAGTTCGAATTCCGTGCGCCCGGGGCAGGGCAGTCCTGTTCTGCGGTGAATATGATGATCAACACCATTGTGGCGGAATCTTTCGATTATATTTCGGACCAACTGGAAAAAGTTCCGGCAGATGA
This sequence comes from Lentisphaerota bacterium, assembly GCA_015061495.1. Classification (GTDB taxonomy): domain Bacteria; phylum Verrucomicrobiota; class Lentisphaeria; order Victivallales; family Victivallaceae; genus UBA1784. The sequence goes on along the minus strand of SUWL01000033.1, from coordinate 1,257 downwards.
CTTCCATAATGGTCTGCAGAGAATTCTGCAGCAGATCATTTGCCGGCATAAAAGAATAATTTTCAACGGGGACAATTACAGTAAAGATTGGGTCATTGAAGCCGAAAAACGAGGATTGCCCAATTTGCGCAGCACGATCGAAGCGATCGAACCGTTGCGCAATGCAGAAAATCAGCAGTTGATGATAAAGTACGGTGTGCTTTCCAAATCGGAACTTGATTCCCGGTATGAGATTTTGCTTGAGGAGTATATGCGCAAACTGCGCATCGAAGCGGGGATCGCGTTGGAAATCGCCCGCAGTATGATCAATCCTGCGGCAGTGGATGAATTCAACCGGATCTGTGCCACTCTTAAACAGGCGCAGGATTCCGGCAGGATCCACGGTATTCCGGCATTGCAGAGCAGCGCTGACCGGCTTGGCATGTCGCTGGATGAATTGGATGTCGCATCTGATGAATTGCAAAGATCGATTTGCGGGGAACATACCGAAATACTTTCTGCTCTGGAAAGGGTCCGGCGTGCCGTCGATGCGCTTGAACATCTGGTCGATGATGCCCGCTGGCCGCTGCCAAAATACCGGGAAATGCTCTTTATATATTGACACGTAAAGCGAATTTTTGATTGCCTTGCTTTAATGTATGCATTATAATAGTGCGGATTTTCTGAATTTCAGCGTGAGAGATCTTTTTTTTGCGAAAAAAAGCGAAAAAATCAGCAAACACAGCTTGCAAAATTTCCAAACGATGTTATATTATGTCTCCGTTGCGCCGGAAAGCGGCATTAACAGAGTTGTTTGAAACGATCATCAGCTGGCAGCTGATTGAAAAAGTGAAAAAAATTTCAAAAAGCTGCTTGCAAAAATAAAAAACGATGATATATTATGATTCTGTTGCGCCTGATGACAGGTCAACGGGATGCTTGATAAAACTGGTTCAGGAAAAATCGAAAAAAGTTCGATTTTGAGCTTGAAAAAATAAAAAACAGTGATATATTAAGAATCCGTTGCGTGTTGAGTGCGACGAATGGTTACTTGATAAACTGCTGAAGCGGTTGAAAAGAAAAATTGAAAAATTTTTCAAAAACGACTTGCAAAAATAAAAAACGGTGGTATATTAAGAAACTGTTGCTCTGAAACGGGGCAAGCTGATTGAAAATTGAATAGTGCGATGTAAACCTTAAAATTTCTTGAGACAATCTTATAAGATTAAGTCTTAAATCAAAATGCTTTGAATCGAATTACTTCGGTTAAAACAATTT
>SUWL01000032.1 GCA_015061495.1 Lentisphaerota bacterium | reverse complement strand
ACTTCTTTTCACGGGAAAAGAGGTTTTTCCCCTCTCCCCAAACCCCACTTCCCTTTTCAAGAAAAGCGGTACTCTTTGAGATATATATTGTCCGAGCCCCAGCGTAGAAAAGGGCGAGTTTTTCCGCAACCCGCCGCGCGGGCGGGAAAAAAAGTTTTCCCTTTCCCCCGCGCCCCCTTTCTCTTTCAAAAAAAGCGGAATACTTTTTCGGAAATAATACAACAGCGAAACACATATTTGCCAAGTTTTACTTACGAGAAGTTCGATCAAGGTGAAACAGTCCTGTTTCACCCCGGCATGCCGGGGGCTTAAATATTTCATCATCAACAGCTCCTTTTTTAGTTTTAGTTTTCAACTTTTACAGGCATCTCTTCATTTCCGTGAAGTTTCAAAAACTCCTGCATCTGCTCAACGCTTTCCAAACCGACATCGGCAATACAGTTGGAGCAGATGATTATTCCGGTAAGCTGACCGCTTTTCATATACTTGTAATACACATCCAACTGGTGCTGCATCTGCTCACGGGTAAGCGGCTTGCCGTTGCCGTAATCCCAGAGATAACAGCCGCAGTAAAAACGTTTGTCCGGATTGGCGGCAAAGACCTTGGGCAGAGTCTCATCGAGCGTCCGGAGATTTTCACCATACCATGTCCAATAGGTTATGACATCGAACACCTCCAGATACGCCTGCACATCCAACTGCAATTCCCGGTCATAATAAACCGTCCAGAATTCCAGCGGACGTCCGGCAGCTGTACGCAGTTTTTCTTTGGCTTCCCGAAGTTTATCCGGCGTATAAAGTGCCCGGCGGCGTTCGCTTAAAAGGAAATCATCCATAATTCCGCCACAGACATTTTTATGGGATGCCGCCTGACGGATGACCTCATCCAGATCGCCGAAATTCTCCTCGTTGCGGGTAATTCCTCCTGCACCGACGACCGACCAGACGACATTATCCAATTTGTCCAACGGGATCGATTCATTGTCAAAAGGCGGGAAAGGTCCTTTGCTCATCGCCACCCGGCAGCAATTTTTAATGCCGAAAAAATCACAGCCTTCAATAGCGGTCATCCGGTTTTCTCCGGGCAGATTATAGGCGGGATTCACATGGTGTGACCCGGGATCCTGTCCCCAGAGCCAAATATTGTCGATCAATCTGGACATAATCAGAATTCTCCTTTTAAGTTGAGGATTTTCAATGCGTTTTTACTGAATATTTTATCTTTGTCTTCCCGGGAGATATCCAGTGCTTCGATCGCTTCAATGGCGAAACGCATCTGCATTGGTCCCTGCAGCGGAGCATCTGTTCCGAAAACGATATGATCCGCTCCTGCCAGTGCGTACATTTTTTCCATCACTCCGGGATAAACGTACATCAGGAAATGCGCCGTATCAATAAAACAGTTTTCCCCGGCGATCTCCATCACCTTTTCCAAAGAATCCATATTGGGGAAATACGGGTAATTGCCATTCTGAAAAATTCCTGCCATGTGTGCCAATACAAACCGGGTATCCGGATGGTGTCTGGCAATATCTGCCACCGTCAGAGCCGGAGAAAATCCGGTTCCCGGCATACAGGAAACGTGAAACAGCATGGCTTCACACTGATCCGCGACCGCCTCGACCATGTCCCGGCATTTTACGGAATCCAACGAATATCCGTGATAATCCGGATGGATTTTCACACCTCTGAATTTGGGATTGCTTTTCAGCAGAGCCAGATCTTCGATCGATTCCGGAAACATCGGATTGTAAACTACATATCCCAACAGTTTTTCAGAATTTTGCAGTGCTGCATCCACTTCGGCATTGCCTTCCCGGACATCGTACATGATCGACCGGGAGGACGAGATACAGAGCTTATCCACATTTGCCAGACGGCAATATTCTTCGAGTTTCTCCGTATCTGCCTGCCAAAACGGAGCAAAGTTGATATTGCCCAGATGTCCGTGAATATCGATAATCATCATCACACCTCAAGAATATTAAGCTGTCTGCCGAATGAAGAGAGCTCTTCAGCAGGACCATTGGCCCGGACGATCAACCCGTCTTCCCAGCGGAATCCCATCTGATTGCGGTGCAGAAACATATCTGCCATAAAGGTCATATTTTCCTCCAGCACATAGTCGGAAGAGGTTTCCAGGAAAGGATATTCACACTCCATCTGCCCGCATCCGTGTGCCGGACCGTATAAAATGGCATCTCCATAACCTTTTTCAATAATAAATCCATGGATCTTTTTTGCCACTTCCGAAGCCTGCAATCCGGCACGCATGGAATCAAAAGTCATATTGCTGGCGTCAAGACCGACCTGCATGAATTTACGCACTTCATCCGGACATTTGCCCAAAACCACCGGACGGCCGATGCTGGCACTGTAGCCCTCGACTTTGGCTCCGATGCTGAAGTGAATGATCTCTCCGCACTGAACTTCCCGCAAAGACGGACGGCTGATCGCCTGATCGGAATTCGGTCCGGAACAGCACCACACCGGATAACCGGTAGCTTCAGCACCGTTGGCAAGCATCGCGGCGGTGGCAATGCCGCACAGCTCCACTTCGGACATGCCGGGACGGATATTTTCCAGTACGGCTTTGAATCCGAGTTCAGAAATTTTGGCAGCCTTACGCAGACAGGCGATTTCCAGCGGACTTTTTTTCATCGTCACCTGACGCAAAAGCGCATCCGCATTGGAAATATTTTCCATCCCGCCCAGAGCGGCGGCAATATTCATCATGATCGTGTACGGGAACATGTGAAATCCGGAAATACCCAGTTTTTTTACATTGAAACGCGTTAAGATCGTCTTCCAGTCCGGATGCGAAGAGCCGGGATAGTCCGGCTGGGAGGACTCACGGAAGTCCATCGTCTGGATCACCGTAGCGATTTTGGTACGTGCCGAAGCATAGGTGAGCGATTCCGGTCCGATGATCAGAGCCGGTTCGCCATCCCGCGGGATCAGCACTCCGGCGGTTTCAAAGCTGGGCCAGTAATCGGAAAAATACCGTACCCCAGCCGGTTCTGATTCGGTAGAAAAAACCAGCAGCGCATCCAAGTTCGTTTTTCGCAAAACCGCTTGCGCCCGCATTGCCCGATCCTGAAACTCCTGCCCGGTCAAAATAAATTCCGCCATGATGAAAAATTCCTTTCGCTTAACGGTTGACATTTCTTGATTGCTTGTGTATATTATACCACAAAATTATTTGTATGTAAATGTCAATAAACAGAGAAAAGATGTCAAATTCTATCATCGGCGATTCACAAATAGAAATAACCAGTGCCTTTTTCATACCGGCAGTATCCCGCTGGCGCTACAATCACCACAGCATCCCGACCTGGCGTTTTTACTGGAATCCATCCGGAGCATCCCGGTTGTTTTCCCGGGGGAAAGAGGTTTTGCTTGACCGCAATACGACGGTGGTCATTCCTCCGAATACGCCCTTTTCAACTGAAGCGGATCATCCGTTTTCCCACTTCTACATCCACTTTTCCCTGATGTCCGATCTGGAACCGGCAGAGCATCAGATCCGGGTTTTCCCCTCCGGAGAAATCATCCCGGAAAATATCATGCAGCAGATCAACAAATTTTCTCCCCGTCAACTGAAACATGCGGCATTCGTCATTGCGCACAATGCGATGACCTTGCTGCCGGATGATTTTTTCACCCGAAAAAAACATCATGCCAGCTATACATATTTTGACAAGGCAGTAAAAATCATCCACAGCGATCCGGCTTTTTCAGCAACTTGCGAAGAACTTGCCCGGCTCTGCGGCACCACCGCGATAACTTTACACCGGCAGTTTTTCAAAGCCGCCGGGGCAACTGTAAAGAGCTGGCTGCTGAATCATAAAATGGAAAATGCCGCAAATCTGCTGCTCAGTGATGAGAAATCCATTAAGGAAATCGCCGATATGCTGGGATATTCAGACCGTTATCACTTCTCTAAAGTATTCAAAAAATACTTCGGCATTTCTCCGGCTGAATTCAAGAAAAACGGCGGACCGCCTGCCGCAGAACCGGAACTTTGAAAATTCAATCGTTTCTGCCGGTAACATTCCGTTTGCTGTACATCATGACACTCATCCCGCCGATGATCATGGCAATCGCAAGGATGAACTGCATGGAAAATTTTTCCCGCAGCAAAATAATTGACAACGTAAACGTGATCGACGCCGAAAGATATCCGAATGCCCCAAGCAATCCGGGTTTCAAGTAACGCAACGCACCATACCAGCAGGCATTGGCAAACGCAAGCGTCACCACTCCGGTGTAAAACATCCCGCCCCAAACTCTCGGCGGGATCGCACTTATTTCACTGAAGGATGTGAACAGCAACACCGGAGACATCAGCAAAGCTCCAAGCAGGAAACCGACAAACATGCAGACCATTCCACTGTATTTTTCCGAAACTTTCACCCCGTACACGGTGAAAAATGCCCAGCAAAAACTGGATGCCAGTGCCATACCATCGCCAATCAGAGAACGCATGGAAGTTACCGCATAAACATCTCCCCCCCGGGCACTGCCGGCAAGGATCAAACCGGCGAATCCGGCAAGCATTCCGGCCGCGCCGATCCTGCCGGTCTTTTCGCCCAACAGCAAATATGCCAGAATCACGGTCGCTATCGGAGAAAAATTGGCAAGCAATGAACAGCGTGCCGCAGTAGTGAAATTCAGAGCATAAGAAACCAGAAAACTTTCAGCGACGATCCCGATCGCAGCGATCAGCAGAAAGGGTTTCCAGTCTTCTTTGAATGCCCGGCATATCTCACCGCGGCTTTTACGGGAAAACAGCACCAGAGAAAGTGCCAGCACCGCCATTATGAAACGCAGAAAACTGAAAAGATAAATATTGATATTTTCCCCTTCTTCCCCGAAAAGCCATCTCCCGGCGACATAAAAACTTCCCCACGACGCTGTCGCCAGCAACCCGAGCATCAATCCGAATAAACTTTTCATATTTTCCTCTTTGAGCATTTTTCACAACACGGATAATATAACACCGAATAAAAAATATTCAATATAAAAGCATTTTTTTGAAATTTTAACAGCAAAACAGATATTAAAAAGAAATTTTATTCTTAAAAAATCGGTTTTTACAATATAAAATTCTCAAATACCTTGCAAAAAATCACCTTCTGAATTATATTGTACACCAACCAACCGTAAAAGAAGGACTGATTACATGGATGAGACAGATCGCAAAATATTGAATATCCTCAAAAACAACAGCCGCACCAGCAATCAGGAGATAGCCCGGCAAATCAATCTTGCCCCGTCAGCAGCCTTAAAACGGCTGCGCCGTCTGGAAGACTCCGGAATCATCACCGGATATACCACCAGGATCGCCCATAACAATATTGATTTAAGCATGAATGTCCTCATTTCAGTAGTAACCAGTGAAAGCGCCGGAGCGATCGCCATCGGTAAAAAACTGGCGGCACTGCCGGAAATTTGCGACGTTTTTGACGTTGCCGGCAATATCAGTTACATCGTCCGGGCAGTCGTAAAAGATACCGAAAATCTCAATCAGCTGATTATCAAAATGGGACAGATCCCCGGAGTGATGCGCACCCAGACCACTTTGATAATGAATGTATTGAAAAATGAACTGGCAGTGGAACTCTGACCGTTTCCCGACAAATACCAAAGGCTGTCCCGGTGCAGGACAGCCTTTAATAAAGTTGACACTTTTTGCCGCTATACGGCGAAAAGATCAATCAAAGAAATTTTCAGAGATATAGTTGTAACTGTTGCGCAGTTCGATCAGCGGATCGACACCGTTGCAATCATCCTGCTCAACGATGAAGTATTCCACGCCACAGCGGGTACCGGCATCGATGATCGCTTTCCAATCCAAATTGCCGTTACCGACGGCGAACATTTTGCGTTCACTTTTAACGATGCCAAATTCTTTGAGGTGCAGCAATGGCTGGCGGTTGGGGAAACGGCTGACCCATGCGGCGGGATCCTGTCCGCCAGCCTGGACCCAGAAGGTGTCGATTTCAGCCTGCAGAGCCGGAGCATTATTGTAAATGGTTTCCAGCACCAGTTCCCCCTCGAAGCGTTCAAACTCAAGGGCATGGTTGTGATAGCAGAGGTTGATGCCCTCTTTTTTCATAGCCAGAGCAGCGGTGTTGAGTTTTTCAGCCAGTTCCAGGACCTGTGCCCGTCCGGTAAACGGAGCGATATACGGATAGGGAAAAGCGGTATTGCGGCAGTTGAGTTTTTTGAGCCGCTCGATAACTTTGTCAGTCTCTTCGCAGATCATTTTGCCGGGTTCATGGGTGGCGCAGATGACCAAGCCGTTATCATCGGCGATTTTGACCAGTTCAGCCTCATCAATGGGTCCCATTCCGGAAACCTGAATGGCATCATAACCGATACCTTTGACTTGGGGGAGAATTTTTGCAACATCAGCGGGGGTCTGGAGAAATTCCCGCAAAGTGTAAAGCTGGGCGGCGAGTTGAGATTTTTTCATAATAATCGTCCTTTTATATGGTAATTACATTTGCAATAATCAGCTTACTGCATTATAATATACCCCGGCAAATGCCAATTGTAAATAGTAGACGGTCAAAATTTTTGAAATTGCTTATGAAAATTGATTTTTCGGAAGCGGCAACGGAAAAAGATCTGCAGGTCATCCGGGATATCGCCGCGGACATCTGGCCCAAGACCTTTGCGGAAATCCTCTCTGCCGGACAGATAACCTACATGATGCAGATGATGTATGCCCCGGAGGTCATGCGTAATGAAGTAAATAACGGCGGTCACTTTATCATTGTTTCCGTCGATGACACCCCGGCTGGCTACATATCATGGTCGCCTTATCAACCGGATGGGACAGCCAAACTGCACAAATTATATCTGCTGCAAAAATTTCACCATCTGGGGATCGGTTCGGCAATGCTTGCCGAAGTGGAGAAAAGAGCCGCCGATGCCGGGTTTACCCGTTTGATACTCAATGTCAACAAATACAATGAAACGGCAAAAAAGGCCTATTTCCGCAATGGCTTCACAATTGCCGAATCGGTGCAGATCGATATTGGCAACAATTTCATCATGGATGATTTTGTAATGGCAAAAGATATAGATACCCATAAGTAAATCATGGAAAAATTCACTTGCCGGGAAAAATGCGGAGCATGCTGTATTGCGCCGTCGATATCTTCAAAAATACCGGGGATGCCGGATGGCAAACCTGCCGGAGTGCCGTGTATCCATCTGGATGAAAATATGCGCTGTAAAATATTCGGCTCACCGGAGCGTCCCGAGGTATGCGCATCTTTGCAACCCTCAATAGAAATGTGTGCTTCTTCCCGGGAAGAAGCACTGAAATATCTGACTGAACTTGAAAGGATCACGACACCATGAAAAAATTCTTTGCCGCCGTCACCGCCATAATTTCCGCGCTTGCCGGAGCAGGATGTTCATCCCCCACCCCTGTCCCGGCGGAAATTCCGGACAATGCGATTTTGCTGGATGTCAGAACTCAAAAGGAGTTCGCTGAACGGCATATCCCAGGTTCACTGCTGATCCCGCACGATCAGATAGCGGAAAAAGCCCCTGCCCTGCTGCCGGACAAAAATGCGCCGATCGCCCTTTTCTGCCGTTCCGGCCGCCGTTCAGCGATCGCCAAAGGAACTTTGGAATCACTGGGCTATACTGCTGTAATCGACCTCGGGGCTATCGATAATGCCGCAAAGGTGTTGAATAAAGAGACCATTTCCCAATAACATCCGGATGAGAGCATCCGCAGTCCGACATCCTGCCGCCATTTTGCGGGACACTTACCGCCGGATAACTTCGCAGCCTTCCGGGAAAGAAGCCTGCCATCCAGCTTCGTTTTCTTTGACCAATTCAATTTTATCAAAGCCCGCTGCCGCAAATTTCAACGCCAGATCGCTGGCATCATTGCACGCACAATGCAGCGGCGTGATACCATGGCTGTAGTCATCTATGCCTATGAATATCGCAAACCGTTTCATGGTATGAATTTATCCCCGTTTGATATAAATATTTTCCTTGCAAAAAATCGTGCAATACGATCACATGTTATCCAGCAGATAAACGAAATCTTCCACAGCCTCTTCCAGAGTGCCGGGATAATCGTATCCGCCGCCGATGCAGAAATATCCGCTGAAGTTGTGACAGCGCAAAATCGACATCATCTCTTTGACTTCACCATTGCCGCAGGCAAGTTCCTGCGCCGCACCATCCCAGGTGCTGTCCACAATATCCAGCTGTCCGGCGGTTTTGATGAAACGTCCGGCTTTATAGGAGTAGAGGAAAGGCATCTCACCGGCTTTGGCAAATGCCGCCGGATTGAAGCATGCCGAAGCGGCAAATTTTTCCCGGCAGTTATTGATAAATGCCGCACAATTCAATGCGGTGTGGTTGATGTTGCGGAATGCCACTTCCAAACCGGCAGCAGCGGCACACTCTCCGGCAGCTTCCGCACCGACCGGCAGAATCAAACGGGTAATTCCGGCAGATTTGACCAGATTCACCAGTTTTTCCGCATCATTGGGAGCTACCAGCGTACTCAAGGCACTGATTTCAATGCCTTCCTCACGCAATTCGGCGACCGCTCTCTGCAATTTTTCTTCGCTCATTGAAGCACAGGATTTGCCCTGAATATAGTCCAATTCAATAAACTTGATCCCGGCACGTTTCAAATTTTCCACCATTTCCGGCACGTAACGTCCGGCAAGTTTGGCTGATGCAGTAAGTTTGAATGACTCCTTATCCATCCGGTCGGCAAAAATCGCCGCCCGCTGACGGACACAATCCGCACAAGCCGGATTGTCGCAAAGCACAAACGCCGGATCTTCCGAACCGATCATCATGCCGATGTCAAAAAGATCTTTAGATTTGATCAAACGTACCTGCGCATTACCGATGCGGGCAATTTTCATCACTCCGGCTTCCCGGTAATAACGGTCAAGTCCGATAAAATCCCGGTGCGGACCGGGGTAATACTTCCAGGTTTTGGTAATGGTTTCGCCTTCCGGAGTAGTAAAAGTACCGACCGTGTCACTCAAATAGGGCAGTTCCAGCAACGCTTCAACTCCGTGCAAAGAGGTGTTGCGATCCTGATCGACACCCAGCAGGCAAATGTACCCGTCCATATCCGCCAGACGGGTAAAGGGAGTGTCGGCACCGTGCGCGGTGGCGGCTTTCCAATGATCTTTGCAAATTGCTTCGGCATCGGCACCGACGGCGGCAAGCGTCCCTTTAGGACAGGGACTGATCACCGCATCCGGACGATTTTTCAATGTATCGGTCAAAATACCCAGCGCTCCGAATACCGGAACCAACAGAGTTCCCTCTTTGCCGAGGACTTCCAGAAACGCATCAATGACTGCTTCCGGACCGCCGTCAACTTTTCCCAGACTGATCAGCGAACTGTGCAGCAGCACTTTGTCCCCGATCCCCAACCCCATGCCGCGAAGACCGGCAACGATTTCAGCTTTGTTCATAGCAACACCTCTATTTTTTGTTGATTGTCTCATTTGTTGTGATGCATCCACCGATCGGATCAAACCGTTATTGCACGGTTGATGAATCATCATGTTTGTGATATATTCCTATGTTTGCAATTATCGCAAGCAACGACTGTTGAATGCAAGTTTCACAAAATTACATCCGCTATTTTTTATGACTGTTAAGTTAAAATTCAGCAACCAGCCGGCAAGGCAGTTGAGTTACCTGCGGCATCCGGGCAAACAGCGCAGTCAGCTGCACCTGCGGAGCAGTAAGTTTCCATAAATTCACCGGCAGACACACCGTAATGATCCCCGCTCCGAAAAGTTTGAGAAACACACCATGAAGTGCCTCGCTCTCATAAATATCCGAAACCAGAAGTTTGCAATTGCTCGCAATGATCCAATCCACCGCACTGTCATCCAGATACACACTGCGCAATTCGATCTCACCGGCATTGGCATTGCTGCCCAGCGCATTGATGATCAATGCTTCTGTAGAGACCTTGCCTCCGAATGCCGTTTCCAATTCAGCGGCACTGACCGCACCGTCCCCGCTGCGGTGATCCAGATGGATCACACTTGCCGGCACCCGGTAGACCTTTTCCAGAGGACAATTGTCCGCATAAATTCCGTTATCTGTTTCTGCAATATGACCGGGGAAGTCGATATAAGTACCGCTCATCCCGTCATGCGTTATTTTATACACCACTCCGGTGTAAGCGGTCTTGCCGGATTGCAGGAACTTTTCACTGCGCTCAATATCCGGCTGGAAACGCTCACCGATAAAATCCATTGTCAAATCTACAACTGCCATAACCAAACCCGCATAAAATTATTTACGAAATAACCCCCGCATTAATATAGCCCTTTTTTGCCCGGATATCAACTGCAATTGCATATTTTTGAAAGAAAATCACCATGCGGCAAACAAATCCGTGCGTTCAACGGAATCGACCCGGATATTATAGCGCATCATATCCTGCTTCAAACGGTGTCTGGCAGACGGCTGGATTTCCGGACAGAAGAGCACTTCAAAACGGCGGTTTGCCAAACCGTTGACCCGGATCACCTGATTGCCGGAATGACGCACCGAAATTTTTTCCACATCCGGCATCTGACGGATAAAATCAAGATTCAATGCCGAAATCGCCAGGGCACGCAAATTACGGTTGACCGATCTGCCCCAGCTGATCTGCTGGTCAACGATCCTGCCGGGCTTGCCGTCCGGCTGATAAATGATCTGCCACGCCGCCAGATGGCGCAATTTCGCCATTCTGCTGAAAATGATCGGAGGTTCGGCAAATCCCCAACGGCAATTGATGGTCGCCAATGATTCGATATGAGAATTTTCCAGCAAAAACTTCTCCGGAACCACCGCATTGCACAACACCAGTTCTTTCAGCGGCAATTCAACACACTGCAGCCATTGATTATCATAATCCATCGGCGGCATCCGCAACCGCAGTGATTCCAATGGCATCCCCTTGAGCAATGCCGGAGAAAAATTGCCATTGGTACGGCTGGTAATATCCAGTTTCTGCAAATTCATCCCCTGCAGGAATCTCCAGTCGCTGATCCGGTAAGGAGCGATCTGCAAACTGCTCAAACAAGGTAATTGGCGCAGCACATCCAACGAACCGGATGATGCCGAAAAACCGCTGATCTGCAGCTTTTCAACCGGAAGAGCTTTGAGAAATTCAAAGCGGCGCAAATCACTGTGAATACGCAAATTTTTCACCGGTTTGCCCTGCAATGAACCGTAATCAAAATTTCCGGCAAATGACTGGATCCCGACAGTGTGCAGTTTTTCCATTTTTTCCGGCAGAGAAATTTTTCCCATCGGTGCCGAACGGCGGTCATTGAGGTAAAACTCCTCCAGCACCGGCAAATTCACCTTATCCAAATTTTTGACTTCGATATCATCAATGATCAGTTTTTTCAATTTCGGTAAAGATAATCCGGCGAAATCGCAGCTGTCCCAGACATGCCCTTTGACAGCCAATACTTCCAGATCCGGAAATTTATTGACCTCTGCGACATTGAAATCCACCGGTTCACGGCGGCTGCCCAGTTTCTTTACTCCGGCAGCAACCGGCGCGGCATTTTCCACTGCCCTCCCCCAGAATAGTTCGTCAAAGGGAATTTCAGTCAACTTCAACTCAAAAAAATCATCCGCATTGATCTGCAAAACCGTAACGGGAACTTCCGGCTTTTTTTCAGCCGCAGCAGCAACCGGCACTGCCGATGATTTTTCCGGCACCGGCGGCACTTCCGGTGCCGGGACAGCCGACTTCCGGGCGGCATCATCATTTTTTTCCGCCGTTTTGACGGTCGGGGATTTTGTCCGATTCCAGATCTCCTTACCGGCAAATTTCACGCTTTTGACCTCCGGAGGAACGGAAATCCTGCAGGATATTTTGCGGCTGCCTTTCTCTTGAATAACCGCATTCAATTCAACAGTTTCATCTTTGACAAATGCACTGATTTTGCCTAATCCGACCCCTTTTTGAGTGTATTCCCCCCGAATGTCCAATCTGCCGGAATCATGATAATATACCTTTTGGATATCCAAAAACTTCATCTCGACCTGCGCCTGCGAAAAACATCCGCTCCACCACAGCACCGACAGCAATGCCATCATCAGAAATATATACTTCATAAAAAAATACTCCATTTGGTCAGTAACACAATTGTAAACATAATATACTGCCGCTCGCGGATAAATACAATAAAATAAATTGAAAAACCTCCGGAACGATGTATATTAATCTCAAGGTGACAGTTTTTTGACAAGGAGAAGTTATCATGAAAAAAGTTTACGCAGTCAACGGCAGCCCCCGCAGCAACGGCAATACTGCAACCGTATTGCGCCACGCCCTCGCCGGTGCAGAATCGACCGGAGCTGAAACAGAATTGATCGACCTCGGGAAATTGAACTTTTCCGGATGCCGCAGCTGCTTTGCATGCAAACTCAAAGAGGGCGGCACGCCCGGATGCTGTGCATTGCGCGATCAACTTACAGCTGTGCTGGAAAAACTCGGTAATGCCGATGCCGTAATCATGGGTTCTCCGGTCTATTTCGGAGCAGAAACCGGACTTTTCCGCAACTTCATGGAACGGCTCTTTTTTCCGTATCTGCAGTATACCGATCCGGTATCAACTGCGATGAAACGGAAAATAGAGACCGCCTTTATCTACACAATGAATATTCCGCAGGAAGCCGTAGAAAATTTCGGATACCGGGACTTTTTTGACCGCACGCGCCGTTTCCCGCAAATCGTATTCAACAGCAGTGAAGTGGAAACACTTTACGTCTGCAACACATTTCAGTTTTCCGATTACAGTAAATATGTTTCGTCCATGTTCAATGCCGAAGAAAAAGCCAAAGCACGCAAAGAGCAATTTCCCATTGATTGTCAAAAGGCTTTTGAACTGGGCAAAAGAATCGCGCTGAAGTGATCTGCTTTTACGACCGCCCAATGCCGGTCATCCCCAGAATTCCTGATCCAAGATCTCCCGGCGGCGTCTGATCTCTGCCGCCCGGGAGCTATCCGCTTCAAAACGGCGGGACACATGCGTTCTGCCGCAATCGACATGATACGGATACGGCTGTTTGATGAATCTGCGGAATTCTCCGTCAACACCTCCGGTGGCAAGTGTGTCGAACAAATATGCCGCTTCCATCCGGCAAATTTCATCGTGCGCCGGATAGTATTCACGACGCAAGAAGTGATAATAAGCAACCAACTCCAGAGAACCTGACGTGCGGGGGAACTCATTGGCGAAACTGTTTACCGCCACGCATCTGCCCTCCCGGAGTGCCGATTTGATCTCGGACAATTCATTGCACCGGGCAAATACCACGGTCGAATTGATCGCCAGTTCACTGCTCAAGTGGGCATCATTATTGCCGACTGCCGGGATAATGCGCTGTTCTTTAAGGCACTGTTCCAGATAACGGGCGGCACAAAGATCGTTGCTTTCCCGGAATTTGGCATCTCCGAAAACCTCAATGCAGTCATAGCACCCCTGTTCCAGAACATACTCCCGGATGCACTCCGGCATAAACAGCCGCTGGCTCGGCATCCAGAACGGATGACAGAAAACCATCACGCCATCGGCTTCCCGAATCCGGTCAAAAATCAACCGGAAGTTCGCCGCCATGTGATTGAGCCACTCATCTTTGAAATCCGGAACCTGTTTCAAATATTCCGGCAGTACCCGGGCATATTCCGGATCACAGCTTTTCAAGCGGCATGAAATTCCCTGATTGCCGCCGAAGTTAAGCACATGGATGTTGTGCAGATCGCTCAAATGCACCTCTTCTCCGGGATAAGCATGAAAAGATGTCCCGGATTGTTCAACGAAATCTGCCGCTTTCAGTGACGGCAAATACTGCTTGTGGTCGGAAATCGAAATAAAATCCATTCCCAATTCACAATTTTTCGCCGCAAGATATTCCGGCGACCATAAATCTTTTTCCTGACAGCAGCACGAATAACCGCTGTGCAAATGCATATCCCCCCGGAACGGGCGCAGTTTCAAAAACTCCTGTTTAACAGCAAACACCGAAAACATCACAATTACCGATTCTCCGCAAAGCAGACGGAAGTTATGTTCTCCGGTTCCGCGGAAACAGTATTTGAAGCGCAGTATCCCATCTTTTTCCACTCCGGCAAATTCCACCGGTTCAAAATATGGACGTTTGAGATCATAACCGTTTCCACAGGTCAATCCCGGCAGCTGCCCATTGCTGAACAACCCATCGGCCCCTACCGCATCCAACGTCAGATCCGGACCGAATACCCGCAGATCATTGTGCGGGAATCTGCCGGCAACAGTGATTTCGACTACGGAATCAGCCGCGACGACCCGCGGCGTTATCTTGAAATTTTCGACATTCATAAAACGCATTTCCTTAATCAAAATTCCATATCAGCGGCAACAGCCGCGCAAAGCGATATCCCAGCGGTCGATCACCTCATCGCCGCGGACGATCCATAATTCATCAAACAGATTGACCGTTGGATCGCAGTGCGAAACGATCAGCTCAACCCTTTCCCCGGGCTGCAAACTGACCGTTTCCGGAAAAAGCAAGTGCCCGTGTTCATCACCGAAATCCCACGAATAGGAAAATTCTCTTTGCACCTGTCCACCGGCAATGACCAGTGCCGGTGCGCCGGGGGTAACATAAATTGCCTTGGTTCCGGCATCGATCGTGGCATGACCGGCATGATTGGCGCTGACCACTCCTGAAATCATCCGCAATGCCGGTTGGAAATTGACACTGCCGTGTCCGATGGCAAGATATTCCGCATCCATCAGGCAATATGAACCGACCTGAATATCCGTGACCTCCGGGATCAGTACATCCGCCGGGGCAGTACCGGTACCTGTTCCGGTAAAAATCCGGCAGGTATCGATTTCGTGATTCAGCATCTTGAATACCTCCGCTCCGGCACTCATCAGGCGGGAACTTGCGGCACAGCGTTCCTGAAAATCCGGAATATGCTGCAAATGTCCGGCATAGCACTGTACTCCGACCAGACGCAGCTGCGGAAACGAAGTAATAAATCTGCCAAGTTCAACCGCCCGGTCAAACGGGATACCGGTTCTGCCGAATTCCGGATCGGTATCGACCAGCACATCCAGCGGATTTTCCTTTGATGCATGATCAGCCAGCATTTTGACCTGTTCCGGATGATCCACGGTCAGCATCAATCCGGAAATCTTACTATTCAACACCCCTGCCCGGGCAATTTTCCCCGGGTCAGACAGCGGTGAAGTGATCAGGATATCATTGATCCCGGCATCCGCAAGCAGTTCTGCTTCAGACAATTTGGCGGCACAAACTCCGGCGCAGTTGCCGCACCGGAGCTGGCGACGGGCGATTTCCGGACATTTATGGGTTTTGGCATGGGGACGCAGCTTTTTGCCATGCTGCATTGCAAAGTCCCGCATGATGGTCAGGTTTTTTTCAAACAAGTCAATATCCAGTATCAAACACGGGGTATCCAGCATTGATTTCAACATTTTCATTTCATAAAACACTTTACATTTATGCTTGTGCGGTATCCGGAGTAATATACATCGGTTCAGAGTTTTTTGCAAATCCTGCGGCTCCGTATCGGCATTTTTCCTGCTTTACTGCTTGTAATTTACTGCAAAAGAAGTATATTATATAATCTTTATGTTTTAAGAATTTGAACTGGTATGAAGCTTAAAATATTTCTTATACGCAACGTGGCAATGCTTATCATGCTTGCATCAACGGTCATCTCGTTGATTCTTGCGTTGATAATGTTCTTTTACTGCTCGTCAGCAACCGCGGACAACAGTTTGCCGCTGCTGATATTCGGAGATACGCTGCTGCCGCTGATGTTTTTCATCCCGGCATTGTTTTTCCGCAGCAAATTCTGCGCTCTTGCAGCGGTCGTCAGCTCGTTTTTTAATATCGTGCTGCGCCTTATTGCCATTATCCTTTATAAAGAAACCTTTATGCCGCTGGATTACCAATCCGTAAAACTGCTGCTGCAGCACACCGATCTGCAGTCTCTGCGGGCAACATTAGGCGGAGAAGTACTGTTTTGGCTGCTGCCGATAATCGGCATCACGATCGCCGGAATCATCTACTGCTGCACTCTGACCTGGAAAACGGCTGATAAAAGTTCGCGCAAAGTCTCCCGTAAATGGCTCTATTTTTTCTCTTTTTTATTACTGCTGTCGCTGACCTCAAATTTGCTGTTTGAAATAATCAAAGATTCTCCCGGCGAAGCTTTTATCCGGCCGCTGCCGCTTATTTCGGCAAATTTTGCCGGAGAAACGATCCGCAAGATATCCAATGATGACAGCATCATTGAACCGATCCCGCTGTCCGTTGAAAGCAGAGATAAATTAGCCGCACGCCATCTGTTCGCCGAATCGGAGAATAAAGCCGATGAAACATGTATTTTTGATAAAATAATTATCATTGCCGCTGAATCTCTGGACTACGCATTCATCGGGCATGTCAACTCTGCCATGCCCCAGGGCATTACTCCCAATCTGGATAATTTCATCCGGAATTATCCCTCAATGAGCAACTATTTTTCTGCAGCTCAACCGACCTCCTGGGGGTTGACCGCGATGCTGATGTCCCGTTTTGACTACGAAAAAGAGCAGACTATGAAAAATCCATCCGTTTTTTCAGCAGCCAAAACTCGTGGTTTCACGAGTTGTTACTTTTCTGCGGCAAGCGGATTTTTCAGCAGCAACCGGATGATATACCGTCAGATTTTCTCTCCGGACATCTGTTTTTTTCACGAAGAATTCGTCTTGAATCACAATCTGGAAATAGCACATCCGTGGGGATTGTCCGACAAAGATCTCTTTGCAGCAGCTTTTTCGGAATTAAAAAAAATCCGGAACAAACGCTTTATTGCGGTAATCAGTACTATGGATACCCACCCGAAATATTTCAGCTGCGACCTGTCTGAAGAGGAAAAACGCCTTTATCCGACCCCTTTTCTGCAGGCACTGCACAGCACCGACCGGCAAATCGGTTCTTTTGTCAAACGCATAATGGACGACAAAGAGCTGTTTG
The DNA here is from genome assembly GCA_015061495.1 of Lentisphaerota bacterium. GTDB lineage: Bacteria > Verrucomicrobiota > Lentisphaeria > Victivallales > Victivallaceae > UBA1784. The sequence goes on along the minus strand of SUWL01000032.1, from coordinate 14,465 downwards.
ATGACCGGACGCTGATCATAATTACCGCTGACCACACAGCCACTCACGGGGAAAACTATCTGAAACGGTCAGATTTCATGCCGGCACGTATCCCGCTGATATTGATATCATCCCGACCGGAAGTATTCAAAAAACTGAATACCGCAAAATTCGCATCTTCAGTCGATCTGGCGCCAACGCTGCTCCAACTTATCGGCTGCCAGATACCGAAAAGCTTCGCCGGAAACAGTCTGTTTTCGCAAAAAAACCTTGCCCTGATCAGACTTTTCGGAGATATTCTGGTACTGCGCTCACCCGCATTGCATGAATACAGGGTCTTTGTAAACGAACCTCCACGCAATGATGAGGATAGACTCTTTCAGGAGTTCTATCATTCGCTATACGGCAAATAACCGGCCCGTTACAGTGCAGGAGTAATGATCTTTACGGTATTGTTTTTGCGTAAATCTTTTACGGCTTCCCGGAATTCCGCCATATGCGGGGCTGCGAGATGGGCGTTAAGATGTGCCCGGGATTTCCACGCTTCGACGATCGTCAGATATTTATCCTGTTCACCTTCATCTTCGTCCAGGCAGGGTGTATACATGATACATCCGTCTTCAGAAAGAACCTGCGGCACAGTTTTTGCCAGAACAGCAAGCATTTCATCCTTGCATCCGTCATTCAATTCCATCCGGGCAATAACATAGATCATAAACAAACCTCACAAACTCAACTTCAATATAGCTTTCAATATATCGTAACTTTCCGCGAGAGGCACCGGATACGGAGCAAGTTCCAATTTCATTTTATTCTGTATCCCGCTGCGGGCGGTTTTTTCGATCAAATCAGCATTGATCCCGTTCCATGCCGACAATCCTCCCGGCATGCCGATGGCATCAAGGAAATTTTCATAAGACCTTATGACCTCTTCGGAAGTGGTGCCGGCAAATACTTCAGACAATTCCATAGTCCGGGAACAAACTGCCGGATTTCCCAGATAATACCGCCAGCATTCCGGCAGCAGTACTGCCACCGCATCTCCGTGAGCGATCCTGCCGAACCATGAAAAACTGCACAAATGCGGCAATCCGGTGGATTTGAAACGGATGGTCATACCTCCAAGCAAAGAGGCATACGCCATAATTTTACGCGCCTGCAAATCACCGTGCATGGCAGCGGACAAAGCGTAACGCACCATTGCGATCCCGCATTTTGCCCATTCATTGACCGGAGGATGGTTATTGTCAGCTCTGACATTGAGGAAGCCCTCGATCAAATGAGCCAGAGCATCACAACCGGTTGCCCGGGTCAGAGCCTCCGGCATACTGTATGTCAACTGCGGAATGATCACTGCAGTTTCCGGAATTGAAGCATTTTCTGCAATCAGACGTTTGACTCCGGCATCCGGCACGACTATATTGGAGTATGGAGTTGCTTCCGAACCGGTACCGCTGGTTGTCGGAACAGCGATCATCCGCCGGATGGATTTGCCCGGATTGGCTGAACTCCAGCGGTTCACACCGAACAGATCATCAAGTTCCCATCCGGTTTCCACCATCAGCAGTGCCGCTTTGGCGGCATCAAGCACACTGCCCCCGCCAACGGCGATGACCCTGCCAGGTTTGCGCTGCCGGAGAAATCCTGCCATTTTTTCCACAGTACCGGCTTCCGGTTCGGCTTCAATACCGGTCCAGACCTCAAATCCGGCACGCTTGAGCGTATCGGCATAATGAATTCCGGAAAACACCACCGGATCATCCTGCCGGTATACTTCCAGTGCAGAGGTCAAATCCTCTGCCAGAATGATATTTTCTCCGGGACAGGCGGCAAAAAACTTTTCAGCCTGCCGCATCAATGCAGTTAAATTATCCATGATCCGCTGGATACCTCTTTGTAACGGTTCATCATTTCCGGAGCGGCGGAATACGGCAATCTTTCATCAAGTTCTTCGATCCGCTCGATCGTGCCGTCCAGATATTCCCGGATCCGGATCGCCAACTCTTCGAGGCGGGCGATCTGTCCGGCATTGCGGATCTGAATCCGCTCCAATCCATGGGCTTTGGCACATTTGAGCCAGTTGCGCCGGAATCCGGCATCCACTTCAACCAGTGCCGCTATTGCCGCCGGAATCGTTGTGGTAAGCAATTCCCGCAGTGCCAGACGGTCACCATGATCGTACGCGGCTTCCAATGCGCCGCGCAATTCCAGTTTTTTGATCAGAAATTTGACCAGATCAACGGCATAACCGATATCTCCGGCTTCACAATCTTCCGCGTAAGGCATGATCCGGCACAACACATCATCCAGCTGATCCAGATAATTCAGATCAAATTCCGGGTTGGCGCGCTTGCAGCTGTCAAAATGTCTGCCGATAAGCGGATCATCCCACATCACCATGGACGGCAGAATGATAAAATCCGGATTCAGCCACATCTGCAGATTGCCGGCTATGGTATTGGCTTCATAAACCGCATGACAGACCGCTTCAAAACGATCGGCGGAATCATTCTCATCCCGGCATCCGAAAGCAAGATCGGCAACGGACGATCCCCGCCAAACTGGAATCATAATTGCAATACGCTCCGTCATCTCCCCACATGGTAAAGAACAATTCGCTGATTTTCTCCTGACGGCAAACATCGATACAGGGGATCACGGTTTCCATGGTTTCCCGGTGATCGTACCACAACCGCGACCAGGTCCAGATGCCGGATGCCATGATCGGCTCTTTGCCAAGTTCCCGGTGCCGGGCGATCATCTTACGGTAACTTGCGGCATCTTTATGATAATAGTCCCAGTAAACCAGAGAGACATCCGGGTTGATTTCCTTTTGGATACCTTTGGGAAATGGCGATGTAAAATCATAATAATCATGGTTTTCATTGGTCATACGGAAAAACATATCCGACCAGATCATCGGTTCCATACCGTATTCTTTGCAGATCTCTGAAACCACTTTCAAGTGCCGGGTCATCAGGGAAGATTCCTTTTCCGCGCCATACAGAGTCTGATGTTTTCCCCTGCCCAAACCGTGAGCCTCATCCATACCGACATGGATCCTGGAACTGCGCAAAGCGCTTTTCCAGAAAGAAATTATCTTGCGGATGAGTTTTTCCGTATCAGGAGAGTCCACCAGCATGATCCGCTCGGAGTCAGTTATATTCTGGTAATGCTTGTGCTGCAGCACCTGTTCCATGTGACCAAGCGTTTGCACGCTGCCGACTAATTCGATCCCCAGCTGGTCGGCATAATCGTCCATCTCCTGAAGTTCTTCAAGAGTGTAAGGAGCGCGATAAGCTCCGAAAAACGGTTCATCGTCAAGTTCAAAAGTATCTTCACTGTAAATCTGAACCTCGTTGCAGCCGCACAATGCCAAACGGCGAAGCCATTTTTTGAAGTGTTCCACCCGCATGACCATATTGCGGGAAACATCCAGCATGATACCTAATTTTTTGAATGGCGTGCGCTCCTCACCGTCAAGTTTGGCAAGCGCGCTGCCGACACCGCGCAAAGCCCCGGAAAGCGTGGAATACTCCACTAATACACTGCCGCGGCTGCGGGAAACCCGGGAAACCGTTTCACTGTCGCCGGTTTTGCGGAAAGACAACTTCAAACCGCGTCCATTCTCGGATATGGGATATTCACTCTCAAGCAGCCGCAGCGCAGCTGCGATCTCCTGCGGAGTGTCACTGCTCCGCCACGCCAGTTTTACAGCCTGATTCATAAAAACCTCTCAATAAAGTCCTGTTATTTTTCAGCGAACGGGTCATGCAGAGGCAGGCGTTTGAATTCTTTAACGTAAAGTTTCAACGCCGCCCGGTAAACAGCCCGGTAAAATCCACGTTTTTTCGCCAGCTCCTCCCGGATGCCGCACTGCGAATAAATGCGGATAAAACGGAAAATATCCCGCCGGCTCAACGGCACATCAAAGGATGAAAAAAGCAATCCTGCAACATCCTTGACCAGATAACGACGGGGCACTTTTTTGCGGATCTGCGCCCGGTGCAGGTCAATAACTGACAGACGCACTTCCGGTAAATCGCGATGATAAAGGTAGTGGCAGATATAACAATCCCGGTGGTTGATTCCGGCACGATGCATTTTACCGGCGGACTCGGCAAGCGCCCGGATCAATTTCAACTTAAACACTCCGGAAATACCGCCGGAAGCCGCCAACTCTTCAAGCGAACAAACGTTGGTCAACTCCCGGGTAATAAGAAACGACTCTTTCGCCGCCGGATTGCAGTTGCGTTCGCCGAATGCGGCAGTTTCCATCGTAGCGACACCGAGGCGGTTCAGCTTATCCAGCGCCCGGTACTCATTTCCGGCACCGGTCACCGGCAATTTGAACTGGAATAAATTTTTAAGGATTTCCCCCCAGCCGACACCACGGTGGATCTTGACAAAAAAACCTTCTCCGCCGATCCCGATCCGGAATGTCCGGCGATTTTTGACATTGCGGAATTCTTCGCCTTCCAAAGCGAAAACTTCAGCAAAAGGATCTTTATTCTCCCACAACCGATCAAACGGAGTACGCAAGTCAAACTTCGACATCACTATGCTGTCCTGTAATTAAATCTGCCGCACACGCTGCCCGACGGTAGAAATCACCGTTCCTGCCATAATTTTCCGCTGCCCGCTGTAAATCAGACAACTTATCCGGAGTGGAAAGAGTCACCATCAGTGTCCGGTTAAGCAGCTTCTGACGGAAAAGCCGCGGCAGAACTACACCGCCGGATTCTTTGACCATTGGAGCAAATCCGCAATTACTGCTGCACAGAACCGGAGTCCCGCAAGCAAGCGATTCCAAAAGCACCGTCCCGGTCGCTTCATTGCGGGCGGGATGGATCATCAGGTCTGCCGCAGCAATCAATTCCGGGACATCCTCTCTGCCCCCGGCAAAAAACACCTGGCTGCCGATCCCGCAGGAATTGGCGAACTTAATATAAGCAGCGGGTTTTCCTTTGCCGACAACCAGTAATCTTGTTTTGCGGCGGATATTTTCCGGCAAAGATGCCACAGCGGCAATGGAACGGTCAACTCCTTTAGTACGAAAAGCCGAACTGACCTGAATGAGCAATGTTTCATCCTCATAAATCCCCAGTTCCCGGCGCAAATCAGCGCGGTTTTCCCGCAATTTCAAGCCATCGGCGAACTTCCGGTCGATTCCCGGAGGCAGCAAAAACATCCTTTCAGACGGAGTACCGTAAATACGTTGAAAATCCCGCATTTGAGCAGTGGTTATACACAGGATACCGGTGGTATTTTCCGGGGAAAACAAATCTTTTTCCATCCTGGCAAACACCTTGTACCGGGGCATGAGTTTTTCCAAAAAAGAACGTTTGCAGCTCTCGACAAAAGGCATGTCTGCGGCAAAATACCAATCTGCCGGAGTCAAACGGTTGAATGCCACATGACACCCGAACTTCTCTTTCTGCAATTCAACAGCCAGACGCTTTTCAAAATTGCGGGCCTTGGCATGATTGGTCAATCCGCGGACGTCAAGTTTGCGAAATGAAATTCCCGGCGGAATTTCATCTATATCGTACCCCATGCAAAAAACAACGACTTCTTTTCCCCGCGAGACAAGTTCTCTGGCTATCCGCATCATATCCAGCTGCAAACCGCCATAAGGGAAATATCTGAAAACTGAAAACGCCACCTTTTCCGTGCAAGACGGAGGGCGGGAATTATCCCCGCCGCCTGCCAGTTGTTCCATTTGAGGTCCTTTAACTTTTATGTGATTGTAAACACCAATATCCGGTAATTATTATAATATACTGCAAAAACCCTGTTTTTTCAACCTTGCAAGAGCCGTAGAAACGTGCTATATTATTAAATTGAAGTATTTTTACCTTTACAGGAGTATCTATTATGGATAAAAACAACGCAGAAAGATTTGATAAACTGACTCTGCTTTCTGCTTCCGAACGGAATTATCCCAAACATCCGCAGGAGGCAAAACTGGAGTGTTTTGACAATCTTTATGCCGACCGGGATTACGTCATCGAATTTGACTGTCCGGAATACACTTCGCTGTGTCCGGTGACCGGGCAGCCGGATTTCGGGCACATCACCGTGCGCTACATTCCGGATAAACTGTGCATTGAGAGCAAATCTCTGAAACTTTATCTTTACAGTTTCCGCAATGCCAACATCTTTCACGAGGAGTCCGTCAACTCCCTGCTGGATGCCATTGTCAAAACCTGTGCCCCGCGCAAAGCTGAAGTGATCGGCAGATTCCGTCCGCGCGGCGGTATTGCCATCAATGTCAAAGCGACATTCGGAGGAGAGATCAATGAGTTTTGAATTTATCGAAAACGGTTCCGTCACCACTCCGTCAGGCTTTCTCGCCAGCGGGGTGACGGCGGGATTCAAACGTTCCGGAGCGCCGGACTTTGCCATGGTAAAAAGTGAAGTCCCGGCAGAATTCGCCGGAGTATTCACCAGTTGCACGTTTGCTGCCGCACCGGTACAGATCTGCAAAAAACGGGTTCAGGAGAGCCGCCGTCTGCAGGCGGTTATCATCAACAGCGGCAATGCCAACGCCTGCACCGGCAAGCCGGGACTGGAAGCTGCGGAAAAAAGTTGCGCAATCGCCGCTGCGGCATTGAATATACCTGCTGACACCATCGCCGTTGCCTCCACCGGACGCATCGGTGTACAGATGAATATGGAACTTATCGAATGCGGAGTGAATCTGGCGGTTCCTGCACTTTCAGCAGATGGCGGCAACCGTGCCGCTGAAGCGATCATGACCACCGATACCGTTCCCAAAGCGGCGGCTGTAAAAGTTTCCGTAAACGGCAAAACTTTCACCATCGGGGCCATGACCAAAGGCGCAGGGATGATTGATCCGCACTTGACCACGCCGCATGCCACCATGATCTGCATTGCTTCCACTGATGCTGCGATTTCCAAAGCACAACTGCAGAAAATCCTGCAGACCAATGCTGATGCTTCATTCAACCGCATCACGGTTGACGGTGACATGAGTACCAATGATACGGTGCTGCTCCTTGCAAACGGCGTATCCGGCGTGGAAATCATTCCGGAGTCGGAAGAAGAAGCCGCTTTTGCCGAAGCACTGCTGGCACTGATGCAGAATCTTGCCAGACGCATGGTACTGGACGGCGAAGGAGCGACCAAATTCGTTGAAGTCAGGATCAAACATGCCCGTTCCGAAAAAGATGCCAAACTTGCGGCAGAAGCAGTCGCCAATTCCCTGCTCTGCAAAACGGCATGGTTCGGCAATGACCCCAACTGGGGACGGGTCGTCGCAGCGCTCGGTTATTCCGGAGCGCGGCTTGATCCGGATAAATGCGATATTTACCTGGATGATATTCCGGTCGTAAAAAACGGCGGCGATGCCGGAACTCCGGAAGCTGACCTGCTCAACACAGTCAAACAGCGTGAATATACCATTACTTGCGATTTCAATGACGGCGATGCCGAATATTGGGTCTGGTCAAGTGATGTTTCTTATGAGTATGTAAAAATCAATGCAGATTATCACACTTAATTTTTGGAGATGACGATGAAAAAATCTGACATCAAAACCCTGGTTATCACCGGATTCGGACTCAACTGCGAAAAAGAGACTGCGGCGGCTTGCCGTCTTGCCGGCAGCACCCCGGAACTGGTTCACCTCAACGACCTGCTGGCTGGCAAGGAAACTCTGGACAAGTACCATTTTCTGACCTTCATCGGCGGCTTTTCTTTCGGCGACCACCTCGGCAGCGGCACCGTGTTTGCCAACCGGGTCAAATTCAATTTGCGCGATCAGCTGCAGAAATTTGTGGATGACGGGAAACTGGTCATCGGCATCTGCAACGGTTTCCAGACCCTCACCCGTCTGGGGATGGTTCCGGCACTTGATGGCGACTATTTCACCCAGACTGCGGCGCTGGCGCACAACGACTCCGGTGTATTCCGCGACGACTGGTGCCGTCTTAAAGCCAATCCCGCCTCTCCTTGTGTATTCACCAAAGGCATCGACATGGTTCGCCTGCCCCTGCGTCACGGAGAAGGCAAGTTTGTTGCCGATGAAGCAGTCCTTAAAGAAATAGAAGAACGCAATCTGGTTGCTGTCCGTTACGCAAATGCCGATGGTTCTTTTGCCACAGACTTTCCGGCGAATCCCAACGGCTCGATCAACTCGATCGCCGGTATTTGCGACCCCACCGGACGGGTGTTCGGTCTGATGCCCCACCCCGAAGCATTCCTTTCGGCATACAATGCTCCGGACTGGACGGAAGTTAAAGCCACCACCGGCAAACTCCCGGAAGAAGGCGACGGAGTCAAATTTTTCCGCAATGCGATCGATTATATTGCAGATAACTTCTGATCACCGGAAAATCAAAGGCTGTACCGATTGAAGTGCACCCCAAAAGTTGGACATAACTTTTGAGGTGTACTTTTTTGTGTACAAAAAAAAACGGCAGAACTGATCCGCCGTTTATTCATCCCATCATTACAACAGTCCGGGAAAGACTTTGCGATAGCGGTCGATTACCTCGGTAATGGATTTTCCGTAATTGAATATCAGTGCTTCAGTCTGAATCGAACAAAGCTGCGGTGCCTGGGTCAACACTTTATTTGCCAGCTCATTCCAATCAAGATTCCCCATTCCCGGCGCCATATGCTGATCATCCAAGCCGTTATTATCATGTAAATGACAGGTCACGATCCGGGATGCCATCTGTTCAAACGCATTGTCACAAAATCCGATATCATTCTGCCAAACCTCATTGACAAAATACGAACTGTAAACTTTTTTACCATCTCCCGGTCTCATCATATGCGCATGACCGCTGTCATAGCAGCATCCGACATTGGGGTGGTTGAAGTAGTTGACATAATACATAACCTCTGCCGGGGTGTTGGAACGCTCAAATGAATTTTCCACGGCGATTTTGATATCGTACTTTTCCGCATAAGGAATCAGTTTTTCCAAAGTATCCAACGCCAGCGGACGCAAAACTTCGTTCGGGGTATGGTAAAAAACGCTGTCAAATGCCCCGATGTGGATCGTATAAGTCCGGCTGCCGAATTCGGCGGCATACGCCATGGCTTTGGCGTGATCCTGAACCAATCCTTCCCGGCGGGCAGGACTCACACAGTTAAGATCGTAACATTCCCCATACGGAGCGTGCATCTCCCGGAGGTTGACCACATCCTTGGATGCGAGTTTGAGCATTCTGACAAAGGCCGGATCTTTAATGATCCGCTCTGCCCACGGGTCAACGAACACCAGATTTTCCACACCATTATCACGAAATTCCGCAAAACAACTGCGAAGCATTGCATCCGGGCACATCTTCCAGTCACAGAAAAAAGAAAAAATCACCTTTTTATCAGCCATGATTTCACCTCTATATTGATACTATTCGATGTTACGCAGGAAATAGCGTTTGAAAAAACGCTCCGGATCAAGCGAACGCTTGGCATGACGCAAACTTTCTTCATTCATATCCTGTTCGCGGTTCATGAATTTGGCCTTGCCGCGCAAGGAAACTGCCAGCTGCCAGGTAAGCGTCTGCGATGCTCCTTTGATCGCATGGTCGGCTTTTTCAAAATGGATATCGACCGTATCATTCGCCGCAAGCGTACTGTACACGGACAATCCAGCCGGATATCCGGGTTCAGCAAACAGCAGGATACCAGCCAATCCCAATTCGTCAAAATGCTTCCAGGCATTATCCAGCGCCATGGCTTCTTCATCCAGAAATTCACACTGTTCAAGACGGGAATTAAGATCAGTTGCCAGTTTCGCCGCCACCGGAATATCTTCTTTGGTTATCCGGCGAACTTCAGCGTAAGGCCAATTCGCCTGAAACTGCTTGACCAAATTGTGTTTTTTACGCAATTTCGGTCCGGTGAAAGTGGCGATTTTTTCGATCGAAAAAAGATAATCGATCGCCCCCTCATCATATTCCAATTCAAAGAAACGGTCGCAATCCGGGTAGTCATCCAGAAACGACTCCGGCACATCATAAATACCGCCGTCCGTCAATCCGGCATCGGCAAATGCTTTACTGATATTGAACAGCAATTCCGGATCGGTCTTATCCCCCAAAGGATAATGAATAGTGCGCGTGGCACGTTCATACACCACCAAACGCCCTTTGATATCGGCAAATTCGATCCCATACGGCTCCCGGTACATGAAGATATTCGGGAAACACGCTTCGCAACTCTGACTGGACATTTTGTCCAGTTCCGCATCAAAACGCGCCCGGTCAGAGAGCTCCACCGGACGCAGTGACTTCAAACTGATTTTCATACTTTTTCTTAAATCTCAACTTATGCTGACCAAATACTGTTTTCCTGCAGCATCACCCCGGTTCCGTTGACCACCGCATTCAGGGGTTCTTCGGACACAAACACCGGCAGACCGGTCTCTTCGGTGAGCAGTTTATCCAATCCTGCCAATTTGGCTCCGCCTCCGGCGAGCATGATGCCGCGATCGATCAAATCCGCAGCCAAATCCGGTTTGCAGCCGTCCAGAGTGGCACGAACAGCTTCAAGGATGTTGGAAATCGGCGGCTGCAGAGCCTTGCGGATCTCGGCAGCATTGACTTTCACAACTTTGGGGATACGGTCGATCATATTCAAACCTTTGACATCCATACAGACATCATCTTTGACCGGGTAAGCGCTGCCCAGCGTGATTTTCACCTGTTCGGCAGTAAGTTCACCGATCTGCATGTTATACTCTTTTTTGAGGTGCTGAATGATATGCTGATCCAGAATATCTCCACCGACACGGACACTTTTGGCATTGGCAATACCGGACAGAGAGATAACCGCTACTTCGGTCGTTCCGCCACCGATATCAACGATCATGCTTCCGGCTGCTTCCGCGACCGGCAACCCTACGCCGACTGCGGCAGCCATGGGTTCTTCAACCAGCACGACTTCTCCGGCTCCGGCATGTTTGGCACTGTCCATCACCGCCCGGCGCTCCACTTCGGTAATTCCGGAAGGCACCGCAATCAGTACCCGCGGGCGCAAAATACGCTTGAACCAGGGCACAGTACGGATGGCACGCTGAATAAAGTGGCGCAACATATCTTCAGTAACTTCATAGTTGCCGATAACGCCATCTTTCATCGGGCGGATCGCCATGAGATTTTCCGGGGTTTTTCCCAACATCTCTTTAGCTTCGCTTCCGACCGCGCGCACTTCGTGAGTATTGACTTTGATCGCCACCACCGAAGGTTCATTGAGAACGACTCCCTGATCTTTCACAAAGACCAGACAATTGGCAGTTCCCAAGTCGATACCGATATACGCCGAAAACATCCGTGCAAGAAACTGTGTACTCATTTGCTGCCTTTTCAGTAAAAATAATAAATACTGCTCCCGATTCTCCGGATCGAACCATCTTTCCGCAGAATTGTCATAAATTCATGTCAACTATATAATAAACCTTGTAAATTACATTTTTTCAAGTTCAAAACTGTTTTTTTTGCAAAATAGATACAATAATTTTTTGAAAAAGTCACATTGTGGTGATATCTTATCAGTTAAACAACTTATCAGCAGATCCAAAAAGTTATTGCAGCGATGAAAAAATATGTGATCCGGCAAACACCGGAACTGCCCGGCATCCCGGTGCCTTTTGAAAAAATACCCCCCGGAAACTTCCGCAACGGAGTGATCGTCCGGATGCCCAACCATCTGGGTGATGCAGTTATGGCATTGCCTGCACTTGCCGCATTGAAACAAATCATTCCGGCAAATTGCGGTCTTTTCGTCATTACTCCTGCCGGAATATCCCAGTTGTACCGTGCCCTGCCCTTTGTTGACGATATTGTCCCGCTTGCCCGTCCGCACAAATTCTGGTCACGCGGGGAAATACGTATGGTCAAACAGCTGCGCCCGGGAGTTGCGGTGCTATTCAACCATTCCATCCGTGATGCGATCTGCCTGAAACTTGCCCGCATACCGGAATTATACGGAGAACCCACCAGAAACCGGGGTTTTCTGTTAAAAGGTAAATTTCCCTTTCCTCCCAAAGAAAAAGGTCAATACAGCTCCTCCCATCAGGCGATGCGCTATCTCGCCATTGCCGAAGCTCTCGGGGGCAAAGCCATCGACAGTTTCATGCCGGAATTCACGATCCCCTGCGCCCCCGGAGAATTGACTGGTGTCACCCCGGCAGTATTTTACCATCCGCTGGTATTGACTCTCGCACCGGGTGCCGCATACGGCGCAGCCAAACGCTGGCCGCATGAATACTATGCAAAAGTGGGAGCATGGTGGATCAGACACGGCGGGATATGTGTCCTGTGCGGAAGCAAAGCCGAAGCTGACATCTGCGAAAAAATCCAAAAACAACTGCCGGGAAAACGATGTTTCAACCTTGCCGGCAAAACCGATCTGTTCTCTCTTATGTACATTTTCCGCTTTTCCAGATTTGCCATCACCAACGATTCCGGTCTGATGCATCTGGCTGCGGCGTTGAAATGCCCCGGCTTGACTGTATTCGGGCCGACCGATCTGTTCGATACCGGACCGGTATCATCTCAATGGCTGATGCTGCATGAAAGAGAAAAGTGCGCTCCATGCCTGAAACGGGTCTGCCCGTACAACCATCCGGTGTGTACTTTAAAAATGACTCCGACAATGGTCATCCGGACTTTGAAGGAAGAAGCGGCACGCTTGCACATTCCGCTGGAAAAGTGGCAGAGAAACGATAGTGCCAACGGGTGATCACTTTATTTCGAAGATGCTGTTAAGAGTGCCGAAATCATTGGATACAAAGTCTTTATTGCTCTCATCCAACAGCCATTGCCCATCGACGACCATCTTATACTCATACACTCCGGCAGAGAGTGTGATTTTGCAGATGTAACCGCCGTCTTTGGCGGAATAAGCCATTTCATTCCGGGCGGGATCCCAATCATTAAACATCCCTGCCAACGCGACAGAATGCCCCGCCGGAGCCGGATAAAAGAAACGGACATCAAAGGAACCGTTTTTCTTTGAAATGATTTCAACCATTGTCACTGCCTCTTTGACTTTTTAACAACATCCTGTTTCTTAATATAATACAAAAAGCGTATAAAATCAAGACGCGGCACTGGATTTTCTCTGATTTTGACAGTATATTTTATCATGGAGAATCAAAATGGGACAAAGTATACCGGATAAAATCGAAATATGGCCCGGACCTATGGAAGGTGTCGGCAGCAATGAATTCGCCCGCGCAGCAGCATCTTTGAAGCTGACCGGCAAATGGATGACCCCATTTATCCGCATCACCGGAACAGCTCCCTCTTTACCAAAACTCCGCAAACAGATATCCGCCTATCTGGACAGCGGATTGCCGGTAACAGTGCAATTAATGGGAACTTCTGCCCATCAACTTGGAATATGCGGCAGAAAACTGCTGGAATTGCCCGGCGTGACCGGCATCAATCTGAATGCCGGATGTCCCAGTGCCAGAGTCGTCAAACATGGTTCCGGCGGCGGAATGCTGAAATATCCGCACCGCTTGAGCGACTTCTGCAAACAAATGGCAGAATATCTGCCGGAGAAAAAATTATCGATCAAACTGCGAGCCGGATTCTCTGATCCGGATGATATGGAGATCTTCCTGCCGGAATTGTGCGCTTCGGGAGTTATTTCAAAAATATTTTTTCATTACCGCACCGTTGCGGAAAGCTACCTGCCGTCAACCCTGCCCTTTCGCAGGGACAGAATCGCCCGGGCGGTGGAGTTATGCAAAACAGTCCCGCTGATTGCCAATGGAGATATCGTTTCCGTGGAAGATGCCAATGAATTGCTCCGCCAAACCGGAGCAGCCGGAGTTATGATCGCCCGTCCGTGGATGCAAGATCCATATCTGCTGCGCCGTTTTGAAATGGCTGTGCCGGATGCAGAAACAGGTCGAGAAATATTTTTTGCCGCCATGCGGGATTCCGGCATTTCCGGAGGTGCGCTGATCGAAGCTGCCAAAATGCTCTGGGGGATCAATGATCCGCATTTCCGAAAAGTTCTGCAGGAAAATCAGACTGACTGAAAATCTGTTCATCATCCGCATATAAAAACAGAGGATGCGCCATATAAAACGCATCCCCTGCTGACAAACCGACGCAATTGCTTTGGTGTTTTTGATCAAACTGATTTGCCTTACCCGACGATCGGAGTAACATCCACATTGTAGATGCCGCGGAATCCCTCATGGATAGAGTCAAAACAGACCGTTTTGCCATCCGCAGAAAAACTGGGATGCAAATCACAGCGTGCCGGACCATCATAAGAAGGATCTGCATAAAATCTGCCGATCTCATAAGCAATATCCTTTTCAATATCATAAAGATAAAGCGCACGGCAGTTATCTGCCGGATCGGGATAACTGTCAGTAAGCATCCACTTGCGGTCCGGTGAAAAAGTACAGTGGCCGTCATCGTCAAAATATTTCTCTCCCAAAGTTTTCACTTCATCACTCTTATCGGTAAAGAGGTGATACT
>SUWL01000031.1 GCA_015061495.1 Lentisphaerota bacterium | reverse complement strand
GGTCTGATCACCAACTACACCAACTACTTTTTCCGCACTTTACTGCCGCTGGGGATCAGACCGCTTTATCCGCTGTTTCAGTGGGATTGGCAAATGATCGCCATGTGTGCCGCATTCTGGGGCATGTGTATCGCGGTGGCGGCAGGAGCATTTATCAAATGGCAGGGAAGAAAACTTTTCACTTCCACGCTGCTGCCGCTGCTGCTGGCATTTCTCGGAGTAACCTTGCCTCTGGCAGGATTCAAGGTCATCGGCAATGCCGAATTTGCCGACCGCTACAGCTATTATCCCTCGATATTCGTCTGGATCGCCGTGGCGCTGGCGTATGAATATTTTGCGCCGCGCCGGGCATTGTGGCTGGTGGTTTTCTGGGCGTATGCGGCATTGCAGGCGGTGCTGGGATTCTGCTATTTGCAGACCTGGCAGAGCAAAGAATCATTTATCAATGCGGCGATCGGGGATGGTACTTATATTCATCCGGTCGCACTCCGGCTGGCGGCATGGTCATGTTTTGAAAAAGGTGAGTATGACGCTGCATTGAAGTTTGCCGGTCAGGCAGTTCGGCAAAGTGATGATTTCCGCCGCCGGGAAGATGAACTTTTTATGGAAGCATTGAATGGGACGATCGGTGTTATTCACGGTGATCCGGCTGGTTTGGCACAAGTTGACCGGGTGCTTTCCACTCCCGAGTGGGGGCGTTTCCGGGTAAGTTCTTCGGGCTTCGCTGAAAGCGTGATGATTCTGGCGGCGCAGGCGCATTTGCAGCGCGGCAGTGATTATGATCTCTGGTTCGCCATTCAGATATTCAAGGTGCTCGGGGATCTTTCCATGGGGCGGAATCCGCTGAAAGACCTCAATTACAAAGCGATCGCGGCGAAACTGCAGAAAGATTACCGCCGGGCGGAAGCATTGACACTTCAGGCTTTGAAACTTGCTCCGGATGATGCCAATTTGTTGAAAAATCTCGAAGCGATCCGCGAAGATATCAAAAACTCTCCTGCAGCAGCAGCATCGAATTGACAAACTGCACTTCCCTTTGCCCGCCGCGTCCTGCCGGTATCCGGCTGTTATCCAGTTCCACCTGATAGAACCAGAGGCGGTAATTCATCAGATTTTGGGGTGAAGGATCTTTTTTCCACGCATTTTCAGCGGCGAGCAGCATTTTTCTGCTCCATGACAGCGCGTATTTACCTGCCAATGCCTGGATCTCTGCCAGCAGACCGGGCATATCGAACCGGTTTCCGGCAAGCTCCTGACGGCGGATCTCATCCGGCATCAGCATGATCGTGCCGGCGATCTGCAGTGCTTCGGCAGGATCTTCGCTGACGGCGACCTTTTCCGCTTCCGGAATTGCCCCGCCGGGAGTGACAAGTTCGACTTTTGCCAACTGATAATATGGAATGCCGCCGAAAAGCTGCCGGATCTCTTCTTCCACTTCCCGGAATTGCTGATCTTCCTCCGGAGTTTTCCAGCTGATGGTGTCAAAATATGCCTTTTTTGCCAGCGCGCTTGCGATGCGGCAGCGCAACATTCCGGCACAGAAACTGTTCGCCAGATGTTTCGGGTCGCCGGTGAATTGGATGTTGCATGCAATGACACTGTCCCACAGCAATTTTCGGGAGAGCTCAACCGCTTTTTCCGGCGGAGAATTGCGGACAAAACGTGCCAGATCCGGCAGTTTGTGCCACTCTGAAGCTTTGCCGATGCGGTTGGCATGGGTCGTTAAAAGCAAATTTACTTCGCCATTCAAGTGGCGGGTAAGGACCGTTTGCTGCAGCTTATTCAAAGTCATGACCGTTTCCGGTTTCTTTACATTAAGACATCCGGTGACGGTCAGCAAAATTATCACGGCGCCGATAATTTTCATTGAAAGGTATTCTCCGGAGCCGGGAATGTGCCGTTTTTGACCTCATTGGCGTAACTGCGCAGCGCATTGATGATCGCTTCGCCGCCTTCCAGATAGCGCTTGGCATGTTTGGGTTTGAATTCCATCAATCCCAGCAGATCGGTGATCACCTGCACCTGACCGGAACAATATTTGCCTGAACCGATGCCGATCGTGGGAATCGCCAACGCTTCTGTGACCTTTTTGCCCAACTCTTCAGGAATGCACTCCAATACTACGGCAAACGCTCCGGCTTCCTGCAGCGCCAGCGCATCGCGCAAAACCTTTTCCGCTCCGGCTTCATCTCTGCCGACGATCTTGTAACCGCCGGAAACCTGCACCCGCTGGGGCATCAAACCGATATGACCCATCACCGGAATACCCGCTCCGGTCATCCTGGCTATCAATGGAGCATATTCGGCGCCGCCCTCAAGTTTCACCGCATCCGCTCCGGTAAGTTTCATCCCCAGCCCGGCATTGTGCAGCGCCAGCGCATCGCTTTCCTGATAGCTCATGAACGGCATGTCCAATACAATGAATCCTTCCGGAGCGCCGCGCCGGACGGCACACGTGTGCGAAATCATATCTTCCATCGTTACCGGCAGCGTATTTTCATAGCCCAGATGCGTCATGCCCACGGAATCTCCAACCAGCATGAAGTCCACTCCGGCTGACATGCACAAACGCGATTCGATCGCACTGTACGCCGTACTCATGACCAGCTTTTCCCCGGAATCCACCCTTTTGCGCAAAGTGGTGAGCGTTACCTTTTTCATCGGAAATACCTCTATTATTGATTGTTGGCTCTGTAACAGAAATATAAAATAGCCCGAATGTATGTGTTTTTCAACAAAATTAAACGCATTTTTGCATATTTATACTTGATTTTAATGCGAAAATGGATTATCTTTACCCCGGAACTGAAAAATGAAAGGAGATCCCCGCTGATGTTTCACAAAGATGATTTCAAAATCGCCAATCTCGGTCAATGCACCATCCCGTCTCCAATTTCCGATATGACCTTTGTGGACGATTCGGAAAAAATCAGCTATTATCACCGCACCGGCGATATCGGAGCGTTTTTCGCTTCCGGGGAGGAATTGCCCGCTTTTGAAAAAGCCGGTCCGCGCAAAATGATCTATCACAATCCGGCATGGTCACGCGCCGCTATCCTTACCGCCGGAGGTCTTTGCCCGGGACTTAATGAAGTTATCAAATTTCTGACCATTTCTCTGACCCGGGACTACGGCGTCAATGATATTTTCGGCATCCGTTACGGATACCGCGGACTTAATCCGGCTCATAACCTGTCTCCTGTCAGATTGACCAATGAAATCGTGGACGATATCCACGATAAAGGCGGCTCTATCCTCGGTTCCAGCCGGGGCAGCGAAGATGTGCCGCTGATCGTCGATTCACTCAAACAGCTCGGTATCAATCTCCTTTTCTGCATCGGCGGCGACGGTACCAGCCGATGCGCCCACGATATCGCTATGGAAGTTAATAAACGCCAGCTCCCCATCAGCGTGGTCGCCATCCCCAAAACTATCGATAATGATATCAGCTTTATTGATAAAACTTTCGGATTCAGTACCGCCGTCCGTACCGCCGGAGAATTCGTCAGCGGCGCTCATAACGAAGCACAGGGCGCATACAACGGACTTGCTCTGATCAAAGTCATGGGACGGGACAGCGGATTTATCGCCGCTTATACCACTTTGGCTAATCCGTATATCAATTACTGCCTGATCCCCGAAGAACCATTTTCACTCGACGGCAGCGACGGTACTAAAGCTCTGCTCCCAAATCTGATGGAACGCATGAAGAAAAAACACCACGCCGTCATTATCGTCGCAGAAGGCGCCGGACAAAACCTTTTCGCCAGTAAAGAACGGCAGAAAGACGCTTCCGGAAATATTCTGCATAAAGATATCGGCGTCCTGCTCAAAGATGAAATCAAACGCTTCTTCAAAGAACAGAACGTCGAACTTAATCTTAAATATTTCGACCTCGGTTATACCATCCGCAGTGTCCGTGCCGAAGGCGAAGATGCCGTCTTCTGCGCTCTGCTCGCTCAAGCCGCCGCCCACGCCGCCATGGCAGGTAAAACCGATGTCATGGTCGGACACTGGGGTAACTCATTCACCCACGTCCCCATCGCTCTGGCTACCAAAGAACGCAAAAAACTGGACCTGCATACCCCCCTCTGGAGCTGCGTCCAATCCCTCACCTGCTTCTGACTTTCTTTTCACGGGAAAAGAAAGTCAGCCAAAGAAAAGCGAAAAGTCGCGGCGGCTCCGCTCGCCTTGATCGGGCGGGCGGGCAAGCCGCCCTTAACGGGGGCTCTGCCCCCGTGCCCCCGAACGCTGGTTAAGAAAGACAGTTGTATACAAACCTCCCTTACGTTTTATAACGTTTGGGAGGTTTTCCTTTCACGGGAAAAGGATAGTCAGCAAAGAAAAGCGAATTGCGCTTTTTGAAAAAAAGCTTGGCAAAAACCCCCGTGTGCATTCCAGCGCATAGGGGTTTTCCTTTCCACGAGAAAAGAAAGTCAGCCAAAGAAAAGCGAATTACGCCTTTTGAAAAAAAGCTTGGCAAAAACCCCCGTGTGCATTCCCTCGCATCGGGGTTTTCCTTTTCACGGGAAAAGAATAGTTCGCAAAGAAAAGCGAAAAGTCACGGCGAGGCGGCTCTCCTGTCGCCGCAGGGCGATTTTTTGACCTTTTCGACGGTTTGTGGCAGAAGTTCGTAATGATTTTCGTCTGTCCATCACAAGCCGTCGATGAACCTTCGGGAGGAGAACCCTCGCCGGTATGAATGCGTCACAAAAAATGAGACAGAAACTTCGCAGTCAGTTCGTTATGCAATATTTCCCTGTTCAGTTACAGAAAAATGCGGGTTTTCTTGTAAATGCAGTTGCAATTATTTGCTGTTTAACGTATATTATGGAGAAATGGTCTTAACTAACAGATAAAAAAGGAACGCAGCGATGTTCAGAATCAATTGTCCTCATTGTGGTCAGGAGTTGGAAGTTCAGGATGATTGGCAGGGAATGAACAGTTCTTGTCCGACTTGTCAGAATAATTTTATAATTCCGGTGTTGTCCGCTCCGGTTGATACCAAAAAGAGAAGTCCGCTGCCATGGATAATTGCCGGAGTTGCGGTGTTGATCGCCGGAGTGGTTTTGCTGATCGTATTGCTGCCGGATGGAAACAGCAGTGCCGGAACAGCTGCAGCAACCGGAGAAAAATCCGGAACACCGGCAGTCGTTTCCGGAAAGGATGCTGATAAAACGGAAGAAGTGAGTGTTGAAGAACAATTGCGGGCTGCATTGCGTTCAGATTCGCCGGATCTTAAAGAATTGTCAGCCATGGTTCTGCAGACGCCGAATCCCAATGTGTATAAAACTTCGTTGATTAAAGAATTTGAGCGGCAATTCGGCAAGGCGGAATCCAATGAAGCAAAAATTGCGCTGTTTGAAGCCGTTTCTTTACTGAAATGGGCGGAGTTGGAGGAGCGCAGGAAATCTTTTTACGACGGTATCTCCGGAGAATTGCACAATGCTGTCGAAGCGTTGGACTTCGCTGAAATCAAACGTCTCTATCCGCTGGCACAGCAGATCGGAGCCCCCCGGCTTGCCCAGGCAAAGATACTGTTGGATGCCGAACCGGTGCTGCTTCGCCGTGATCCGGCTGAAATCCGTAATTTTATTGCCGCATGTCCTGATGCGTATGTGAAAAAAAGATTGGAGACCCGGGTGAAAAACAATTTTCACCAAAAGATCAGATATTTGCAAAGCGGTGTGCGCAGATCTCTGGCAATGGGAGATTTGCAGGAAGCGCAATGGCAGTACTCTGAACTTGCAAGCATCGCCCCGGATGAACGGGAAACTGTCGAATTGCGGCAGATATTGGAAAACGCCCGCAATTCCGCCCATGCTTCCGGAAACAACGCCCGCAATTCCGCCCCCCGGCATCCCGGTATCCGGCGCGGTGGACGTCATCCCCATGCCAGAGGCGGCATGCCGCTGCATATCCAGTTGACCCGGGCTTGTATGATGGGGCAGCGTGAAGAGGTGAGCAGATTGATGGCACAGAAACCTGATTTGCATCGGACGATGAAAGTTATGGACAGTGCGACCGGTCAGACACACCAGACCACCGTATTCCAATCGCTGCTGAAAAGAGGGAAAAATATGACCGGCAGCCGGAAGGAGGCATTTTGTGCCTGTTTGATCGTGATCCTTGAAAGCGGTTATCAGCCCGATGCCGCAGAGAAAAAATATATGAACGAGAACTATTCTGATCTTATGCAGTTTATCCGCTGATTTATCGGACGATTTCCGGCTGTCAATATGCATGAGTGTCCGGAAGTAAAAAAAATCCGCTGTCTGTTTCAGGCAGCGGATTTTTGGTTTTTCAGCGTGTGAATTACGCTTTGTTGTGCCGTTTGCGGACTTTGGCAGCGGCATTTTTGATACCTTCAATGGTATCAATGATGTTCTGCTCGGTCAAGCGCGGATGCATCGGGATGTTGAGTTCGCGTTTGTAGAAGAAGTCGCTGGCTTTCGGGCACTGATCCGGATCGTAACCGAGGTTTTTGAGACCGGTGAAGTGGAAAGTCGGCTGATAGTGCAAAATTCCCTGCACGCCTTCTTCTTCATACAGTACGCGCATGAATTCGTCACGGCTGCCGCCGAGTTCTTTTTCATTGACGCAAACGGTATAGAGGTGATAGCTGTGGTAGCAGTTGGGATCTTCATAGACCGCTTCGATACCTTTGACATCGCAGATGCCTTCGGTGATCTTGTGGGCAAGTTCACGGCGTTTGTTGATGAGCATATCCAGTTTGTCCAGCTGGCAGCAGCCGACAGCGGCCTGGATCTCATTCATACGGTAGTTGTTGCCCCAGTGTTTGCCGAGCCACGGACGGACGTCGAAGTGGGCGGGCAGCCAGTATTCGAGCAGATCCGGGCTTTTGGTGCAGGTGATGCGGCTGCCGAATTTCCATTCGGGCTTGCTGGGATCTTCGAGGACATCGTTCCAGCTCCAGGGCTGATTGCTCATGCAGCGCAGACCCATGATGCCTTTGGCGAATTCGTCATTATTGGTGGTGATCATACCGCCTTCGCCGCAGGTGGTGATATTTTTGAGCGAGTGGAAAGAGAAGCAGCCGATATCACCGATGGAACCTGCCATTTTGCCTTTGTAGGAAGAACCGGTGGCATGGGCGCAGTCTTCAAGGACATACAGACCGTGTTTTTCAGCCAGTTCCATAATGGGATCCATATCGACCATCTGACCGGCGTAGTGGACGACGTAGATCGCTTTGGTCTTATTGGTGATTTTTTTGGCGACTTCTTCGGGGTCGAGGTTAAAAGTTTTTTCGTCGATATCGGCGAAAACCGGAGTGGCACCTTCTTTGAGGATCGGCAGACAGGTGGCAACAAAGGTATTCGGAGTGACGATGACTTCATCGCCTTTGCCGATATCAAAGATCTGGGTGGCAACCATCATACCGGTGGTGCAGTTGCTGCATGCCAGAGCGTGTTTTGCACCGTGTTTGGCGGCAAATTTGTTCTGAAATTCCTGGGTTTTGGGACCCATGGTCAGAGAATCCTGTTTCATGGCGGCGAGAGCGGCCTGTTCTTCCGCTTCGTCATAGATACTGCCCATGAAGGAATAGGGCACCTTGAGTTTTACGCCGTCCGCGGTAGCGTAACTGCTGGTGATACCGCCCTCGGTATCGGCACCGGTGTAGTGCTTTTTGTCAATAGCCATTGTTGTATCTCCTGTTTGTTTACCGGAAAACCCATTTCTCCGGAAGTAGTCAATAATCATATTATATCACCATTTCGGAATAAACGCAACCGGGAAAATGAAAAAATAACAAAAAAAATGCGTTTTTTGTGGAAAAACGCATCATTTTGTGTACTGAAAACTGTACAATGCCGGTTTTATAATGCTTTATAGTGCAAAAGCGGATAATAAAAAACTTTGATGAAAACTGATTTGATACGGAATAGTATTATTTGACAAAGCAACGCAATCCGATTCCGGAGGGGAGTTTTCTGCCGGTGCTTTCGGGGATGAACATCTCGTCGGCATCGACTTCGGCGTTGTTTCCGGCGACTTCTTTGACCATCCGTTCGAGAACCAGCAGGGAAAATCCCGGCGAATGACAGCTTAATACAATGGTAAACGGGCGGTCTTTTTTGCGCAAAGCCAGACAGTTGGCAAGAAGTTGCGGCAGGTCGCTCTCAATTTTCCACAACTGCCCGGAAGATCCCCTGCCGAATGTCGGCGGATCCAGCGCGATCAGATCGTAGGTGTTGCCCCGGCGCAGTTCCCGGTTGACAAATTTATTCACATCATCGGCGATCCAGCGGATATTTCCGGGGATATCCGGATTGAGGGCGAGATTCTCTTTGCCCCAGTCGATCATGCCTTTGGCGGCATCCAGATGGCAGACTTTGGCACCGCCAGCTGCCATGGAGAGCGATCCCAGGCCGGAGTAAGCAAAGAGATTGAGAGTATCCATATTACGGCAGTTTTCCCGGAAAAATTGCCAGTTGCGGAATTGTTCGGCAAAAAATCCCAGATGTCCGAAACCGGTCGGCTTGATCTGCATATTCACCCCGCCCCAATGGGCGCTCCAGATATCGGGGAGCCGTTCCCGGCGCAGCCAGCTGCCGTGTCCGGAACTGTCCCGGATGAATTCGGCATCGGCGCACTTCCACTCCGACGGATGCAGAGATGGCTTCCAAAAGGCATTGAGTGCGGGGCGGATCAGGCGGTATGGACCGACCTGTTCAAGTTTTTTAAGATTTCCGCTGTCCAGCAGAATATACTCTTTATTCATTGGTCACTCCTGCGCCCGGGCGATGATTTCCCCCTTGCGGACGGTCATTAGCGGGCGGTTGGTTTTTTGTTCAAAAATCGCCAGATCGGCGCGCAATCCCGGGCGCAATTCGCCGCGGTCGAGCAATGAGTAGTGTTCTGCAGGGTTGCGGGTGACGGTCGGCGCGGCTTTGGTTTCAGAAAGGTGTCCGCAGCTCATCAAACTGTGCCAACCGGTATCCAGCATGGTGGTCGTACCGGCAAGTTTACCGGACGGGTTGAGCGAGAAGCCGTTTTTGACGATGATTTCCGACGGACCGATATGATATGCGCCGTCGGGCATGCCGCTTGCCATGGTACAGTCGCTGATACCGATGATCTGGCGCAATGTTTTACAGCGGCAGGCGAGATCCACCATCCGGGAGTGGACGTGCCTGCCGTCGATGATCAATTCCACCGTGACCCGGTCATCGGTAAGTACGATCCCCGGCAGTCCGACATTGCGCTGATGCAGCGGATTCATGCCGTTGAACAAATGGGTGCAGTGGTTGGCGCCGGCATCAATGGCACGCAAAGTCTCTTTTTCCCCGGCAAGACTGTGCCCCATGGAAGCGGTGATGTTGCGGGAACGGAGCAATTCGATAAGTTTGTCGGCGTTTTCCAATTCCGGAGCGAAAGTCATGATTTTGACCAGACCTTCACCGGCATCGATGAGATCAGCGGCAAGTTTCAGGTCGATGGAACGGATCATATTCCGGGGCTGGGCACCGGATTTCTCGGGGTTGATGAAGGGCCCTTCGATATTGATCCCCACTGCATCGGCACCGGGAAGCGGCTGCTGCATGGCGGCGGTCAGATGGCGGAGATTGGCGATCATGGTATCCGGATCATCGGATACAACGGTCGGAAAAAATCCGGTGGCACCTCTTTCCGCAAGCAGAGAACTCATTGCGCCGAGGTCACTGCATGATGTCGCCGCTTTGGAACAGTCGAATCCTCCTGCACCGTGGATATGGGTGTCGATGAAACCCGGGGTGATATAGGCATTTTCAAAACGGAACAGTTCCAGCTGTTCGCGGAGGTTGAATCCGGACACGCCGCCGACGGCAATGATTTTGTCATTTTCGCAAAGGACCCCGCCATTGGGTATGATGTGATCCGGGGTGATCAGATAGTCTGCCAGATAGAGTCTGCGGATACGGCTTTTTTTCATAAATTATACTGTCTCATTTGTTGGTTCTTCCGATAATATAATCCTCCGGCAGTGATTTGTCAAATCTCACTTGCGTTTTACCTTTTTCGGTTTCACCCGTTTGGTGAAATTCACTATGCCGACGGTGATTCCGGCAGCGATTTGGTCAACATATACTGCGGAATTGAGTTTTTTCTCCTCTGCCGGGTTGCTGATAAAACCGACTTCGATCAGTACTCCCGGAGCGTTGATATCTTTTAAAACGGCGAATCTGGCACGCTTCACGCCCCGGTCATTGGCTTTGGTATACTTGAGCAGCGAACTCTGGATCATCCATGCCAGCAGGATATTGGCATCATCCTGTTTGTTTCCGGAATAGACGGTCTTATCTGCCTTGCCGCCGTTGCTGGAAACCGCTCCTGCCGGTGTAAGACAATAAGTTTCAATGCCGTTGGCTTTTTTATCTGCCGCAGAATTTATGTGGATCGATACGAAAAGATCACTTTTGTGTGACCGCTGCAATACTCCGACCTGCTTGAGCGGGATCTGCACATCCCCGGTGCGGGTGAGAAAAACCTGATATCCGCGGGCGCGCAGATGCTGTGCCAGACGCAGACCGATTTTCAAAGTGAGCATTTTTTCTTTGGAAATCGCCCCGATCGCTCCGGGGTCGCTGCCGCCATGTCCCATATCAATGGTGATTCTGGTGATTTTGCGTTTGGGTATGGTCGCCGGATAGAGCAGCGGCCGCAAGGTTTTGAACCAGTCCATAGTTGCGAGCCATGGAGTTGTCCATTCGGCGGCAGTGGGGTTGAGCAATTCTACTCTGACCTGATTGCAAAGCATCCGGCGTTGATTTCTGGGAAATTCGCATACCAGATTTTTGCCGAAAACAACACTTTTCCGCAGCTGCCGGATCATTTTGAGTTTGTTGGCAGACATCAGATCAAAAAGGTTGCAGTACGGAACTTTTTTGATCTTTTTCTGGCGGATGCCGGCGGCGTGCAGCGGGACGGCAAAGGTCAGTATCAGAAAGGTGATCAGCAAAAAACGGCGCATATCACTTCTCCGCTTCCGCAAGTTTTATCAGCTGGATGAAGTCTTCCGTTGCCGGGTACATCGCCTGAATACCCGGACCGAGATCGACACACTGCTCCAGAGAACCGAAAACAAATGCTTTGGCGGCACATACCGCCTGTTTCCACGGCATTTCCAGAGCCAGCATGGCGGTCAATGCCGCCGAAAGCGTACATCCCGTACCGTGGGTGGTCAGCGGGCGGAGATCCAGCAGCGGCGAAGAGAGTGTGAAGCGTTTGCCGTCTTTGACGATGACATCCACGGCGGCATTGCCGGAGAGGTGGCCGCCTTTGAGCCAGACAGCTGCCTGATATTTCTGCTGCAGTGCAGTTGCGGCATCCAGCATGGCATTGACTGAAGTGATCTTACTGCCGGTCAGAAATTCCGCTTCCGGGATATTCGGAGTGATCCAGGCGGCAAGGGGGAACAATCCGGTCTGCATGACTGCCGCGGCATCGTCTGCCAGCAGTTTGCTGCCGCTGGTGGAGATCATCACCGGGTCGCAGATCAGTTTGAAGTTGTATTTTTTGACTGCTTGTGCGACCGCATGGACGGTTCGGGCTGAACCGAGCATGCCGGTTTTGACATATTTTACCGGAATTTTTTCTCTGACGGCATCGATCTGATCCGTGACGGTTTGGGCATCCATGAGGCAGATCTGCCGGACCGCGGCGGGGTTCTGGGCGGTGACGGCGGTAATGGCACAAGTGCCGAATACTCCGAATGCGTTGAATGTCCGCAAATCAGCGGCGATCCCGGCTCCGCCGCCGGAATCACTGCCGGCGATGGTCATTGCCGATGGGTAAAATTTGACTTTAACTGGTTTTGACATTTGTTTTTATCCGTTTGAGAAGCTATCTTATATACGTGGACGGATTTACCGCATCCACAAAATAATACACAATGCAAAATTTACACTCTGAAAGGTGAAAAAACAACCGTGAAGCGGCTTGCAAAGCAAATAATTTCAATATTTTTTCTGATTTCGGCAGTTTATCTTCCGGAACGGCTGGCTGCTGCGGTGTCGATCGCCCCCGGACTGACATTGGAAAATGATGAATCCGGATACGATCAGGAGTATTTGAGCAGCATCGTCCGGCAGCTTGACCGGTATGCCCGGATGGCAAAACTCCGGCGTTCATCCCGGGATATCGTCATCGTGGCGAACCGGGGAAAGTTTTGCGGATTCACCCGCAACGGCCAACTGCGGATCCCCGGAACCGGCGGAGATTGGCTGAATGATGCTCCTTTGCGGAGAAAACTGGTCGCTCTGCTGGCATCTCACCGTTTCGGATTCCACTGTCCGCCCGATTCGCCGGGAGTCGCCTGGTGGATGCTTTACGGTCTGGAAGCGGAGGTCGCCGCCGGTGCGACATCCGGTCAGTATCTGGTTGCCAACCGGGATTACCGGTGGTTGTCGGAGTTGTGCGCGGTCAACGGTAAAATGCCGGATTTCGCCGCGATGTGCCGCATGGGGGAGATCAACGAAGCGGCAATGCGGCAATTCGCCGGAGAACAGGCACGGCTGCTGCTCATTATCATGGCGGAAAACGGCAGGATCGGGGAACTTTTCAAATTGAGTTGTCAAGGCGGCAAGCCCGATGCGTTGGTGAATTTTTATGCTTCTGCCGATGAAGCGCAGCAAGAGCTTTCCCGGCAGGCGATGCCGCTGATCTGGAACCGCTATCACCCGATGCCCGGAAATGTGGCATTGAAAAAACTTCCGGAACTTACCCGATGTTTCATCCCCGGTACCGATGCTCAAGGGCGTCCGGTGGCGGACTTCAAGGAGTGCAAGTGGGAAGAATTTGCCGATGCTTTGAAGCATCCCCGTACCGATCACCTGTCTTTGCGGAAAAATTTCGCCGCCAAATTCATCAGCTTGGGCAAGATGCTGACGGTCGATGAAGCGGTGTTGTGCCACGATCTTGCCGCTGAAGTGATGAATTTCGGGGTCGATAAAGATCTTGACGGCAATAAAAAGCGTTTCGGCAGCAAACTTGCCGGATTGGAAAAACGTTTGCAGCTGCGCATTGCCAGAGAGAAGTTCCTGCATTCGGTGCTTTTGGTAAAAATTCCGGTGCCGGATAACTTCCGGTTACACTTTGATTCCGTGAATAATAATCACTCTGCTGCCGGGAGAGAAAGTATGGAGTTCCTGCGGGAAGTCATGCAGAAGTATTTGCAGTAGATCTCACCCGGACACAGTTGAATATCAACAGCATCACTGCTGTCAGCAGCGGAAAGAGCGCCGTCAGACACATCGCTGTACGCAAATTGAATTGCTCCGTACTTAAAGCCGTTGAATTCCGCAACTCTGTTAAAAACGGTATCTTATCCGCATGGTCAGCTGCGATCCCGGTCAGATACGGTCCCAGTGCCGCTCCCAGATCACCTCCCAGTGCCAGCATGGCAAAAAGCCACGCTCCGGCAAGCGGAAATTGACGCGTGGCAAGCACGACTGACCCAGGCCACAGCAAACTTGCTCCCAATGTAGCCAATACACACCCGGCAAGTGACAGTGCCGGAAATGGTGCGACCGCTGCGGCAATACAGGAGAGCGCCGCCAGCAGTGTGCCGGGCAGCATCAGTTTCCAGACATCGATTTTTGCTCCGTATATCCCGTAGAGCAGTCTGCCGGCACCCAGCATTGCCGCTGCCAGACAGACCCCGGCGGTATCCCCGATAACTTTGGGAATATTCGCCGCCCGTTCCAGAAAGGGGGACAGCCAGAGCGTGATGGTCACCTCGGTCATGCCGCCGACGGTTATCAGGGCGATGACCAGATAAAACTCCTTGAATTTCAAAAGCGCAGCCGCTCCCATCCTTTCGCATTCAGCGACATTTGCCGAGATGGGGCAGCGGCAAAACTGCCAGGTGTTGAATAACGGCAGTGCGATCCATGCCGCCATGATGAATTGCCAGTTCGCCGTTCCGAATATCCAGAGTGCCAGAGTTGTGGTCAGTACCACCGCCAGAGTCCCCCAGCCGTAGAAACTGTGCAAAACGCTGATCAAAGTGGATTTTTCTTCGCCGGGGATACCGTTGATGATCACATTGAGTACCACTTCAAGAATGCCGCCGGTGGCGGAAAAGAGGATCGTGCCTGCCAGGAAACCGGGGAACGGGTCGTTCAGAAATTCCGGTGACAGCAGAAAGATCAGATAACCTGCTGCCGTCAGTACCGGCGCCAGAATCGCAAACCGGCGGCTGCCGTAACGGTCGATCAGAAAACTGAATAAAAAATCTGACCCCACCTGCGTGCAGTAATTCACTGCCAGCAGGATGCCGAATTGGGTGTAGCTCAAACCGTAGATCAGTTTCAGCGGCACAAAAAGTATCGGGGTGAGATGGATGACCAGTGCCCCGATGAAATTGGCTGTATAACATGCCGCAACTGTGGAACGGTATTGTTTGCTCATGATAAAAGTTCCGGCAGTTCATCCCTGAATATGACCAGCAGATATTCGGTGAATCTGCCGCCGTTGAGAACGAATTGTTTAACGCCTTTTTCCATAGAGGTGCGTGCGGGCAGTTGTGCCACCGGCATATCCAGACCCGGCTTGCCCCAGATGCGCCAGATGATTTCCCGGGTCTCGTCAGAGGTCAGCGGGAAAAGGTGTCCCAGTTTCTGGAACTGTATGAGATTGGCATCCGGAGGGAGGAATGTTTCAAATTGCGGGTCCAGGATCCATGAATAACAGACGATCGCTTTGTAGTCAAATTCCGGATGATATTCCGCTGCGAAATCCATGATCCGGCGCAGGGAATCCAGACACGCCTGCCGATCCATCCGTCCGGATGCCGGAATGTGGAGCGTATAGACTTTATCTCCCAGAGTCAGCAGTTTTTCACCCGCCGAATCCGGAGCATCCAATGGAACTATCTGCAAATTGCCGTCGCGGTCTTTGACAATGGAATTTTCCGCGACAAAGGTATGCAGATCATTGGCTTGCAATCTGCCGAATTGTTTGACTTCGCCGTTGAGACATTGAGCTTCCCA
Organism: Lentisphaerota bacterium; assembly: GCA_015061495.1. GTDB lineage: Bacteria > Verrucomicrobiota > Lentisphaeria > Victivallales > Victivallaceae > UBA1784. The sequence goes on along the minus strand of SUWL01000031.1, from coordinate 17,381 downwards.
GGCGAATATCCGCGGAGTAAGACCGTAAAAGCCCAGATCCCGTTCCAGAGTGTTGACCCAGATCAGCAGGTCATAACTGATCTCATCGAACATCTGTTGCGGTAAGTTATTGACCCGGTAATACTCTGCCATCGCCGGAGCATTGGCAACGATGCAGAACAGCAGAAATTTGCAGAGGTCAGCTTCCGGAAATCTGTCAACGACCTCCTGAAGCGGAAAACCGTTGTTGACTTTTGCGGCACATTCGCCGAGATATTTTTGATCACAGCGGTCAAAAAATTCCCGCAGACGGTCGAATTTGTCCGTGTCCAAGTGGAAGTTCGCGGCGTTTTCCCGCAGAAAATCCCAGCTTATATGGGAGATGTCCATCCGGTTTTCCTTTCTGAAGCATAAAAAAGGGGCTGTCACCAGCCCCCCGTGAATCTCTGTTTATTTGAGAGCCTGCAAACCGGCTTCGTAAGCGTTGAGGTTGGCTTCCACGGCACCGGGTTTCTTGCCGAACTTCTCTTCCACAGCTTCTTTGAATGCGTTGGAGAAGTCCGCCTGATCGGCTTCGTTCATGCCGTTTTTGGCGAGGACAGCCGCCAGCGCGCCGATGAGTACGGAGTTGGCGAATTTGGAATTGCCCAGTTGATTTCCGGCAATATCCAGCGCGTCGATACCGTAAGTTTTCATCGTGGCGGGCAGTTCCGGCAGTTTCACCGCGGTGTGGTCGTAGATGAGGATGCCGTCTTCACGCAACTCTCCGATATACTTGTCGAATGCCGCCTGGGTCATGGCGATAAGCAGATTGCCGCCCCGGTCGATGATCGGTGAGGGAATCGCTTTGCGGCTGACCGTAACGGCACAGCAGGCGGCACCGCCGCGCTGTTCCGGACCGTAAGAGGGCATCCAGCTGACATTGAAGTTTCTCAAACGTGCCATATTGGCGAGCATCACGCCCAGACTCAAGACGCCCTGACCGCCGAATCCGCCGATTTTAACCCGCAATTCCTGATCGAAAATATCCGAGGTGTTGCGGAAGTCTTCTGCGACCGCATTTTCGTTGCGGACGGGGAAGAGGATCTGACGGACGGATTCTTCGTCCCGGATGACCGGCGGCGGCAGAGTTCCTTCCGGAATTTCTTTGGTCTTGTCCCGCAGACAGCCCAGCGGGAAGTAGTTCAACATCTGTTTTTCAATGAATTCATTGACCTGATCGGCGCTCATTTTGAGGTTGATCGGGCAGGGAGCAACCACTTCGATAAGGGAGAAGCCTTTACGCTCTTTGAGGTTCTGGATGCCTTTGTAAACCGCTTTTTTCGCGGCGGCAACTCTGCCGGGAGTGGTCAACGCCACCCGTTCGATGTAGACCGGAGCGGTGAGGGAGTTGACGATCTCGCAGACCGGAGTGGGATAACCCTCGGTTTCCGGATTTCTGCCGTAAGGACTGGTGGTGGTCTTCTGACCGGGCAGCGTGGTCGGAGCCATCTGACCGCCGGTCATGCCGTAGTTGGAGTTGTTGACGAAAAAGACCGTCATTTTTTCTCCGCGGTTGGCTGCCTGCAGAAATTCGTTGAAACCGATGGCGGCAAGGTCACCGTCACCCTGATAACTGATGACATAGGATTCCGGATTGGCTCTGCCGGCGCCTGTACCGACGGCAGGCGCTCTGCCGTGGGGGACGGAAATGCTGCCGACATTGAAGTAGTAATAGGCAAATACCGCACAACCAACCGGTGCGATCAGCGTGGTGTTTTCCTGAATGTCAAAGTGTTCGATCGCTTCGGCAATCAGTTTATGCAGAATACCATGACCGCATCCGGGGCAATAGTGCATATTCTTTTTGATCGGTCCCGGGCGGCGGTGAAAGGTGTCAAAAAATACTTTTGAACGGCCGAATTTTACTTTTTCGCTCATTTGCAGATCTCCTTCATCATATTCCGGGCAGCATCGCAGACATCGGCGACGGTAAGCAGATTTCCACCCATACGGCTGCAGAGTTGAACCGGACGTTTGCATTCAATGGTCAGTTTGACATCTTCGATCATCTGACCGGCACTGTGTTCCAGACAGAGGAAGCCTTTGGCGTGTTCAGCGGCACGTTTCAAGCTGTCCTGCGGGAAGGGGAAGACCATTTTGGGACGGATGAGACCGACTTTGAGACCTTCCTGACGGAGAATTTCCACGGCTCCCTGACCGACCCGGGAACTGATGCCGTAAGCGACCAGCACCAGATCGGCATCTTCGACGGCGATCTCTTCAACGCGCTGTTCGGTTTTCTGGATCAGAGCATATTTATCCTGCAGACGGTGGTTGAGTGCTTCAAGGTCATTGTATTCCATATAGATACTGGAAATGATATTGGCTTCGCCGTTGACCCGTCTGCCCATTTTCCATTCCGGATCGTAATCGTATTTGACCGGTTCAGGAAGTTCCAGACTCTCCATCATCTGTCCGATGACACCGTCAGTCAGGACGTATGCGGGCATCCGGTACTTTTCCGCCATGGGAAATGCTTCATAGACCATGTCGCACATTTCCTGTACCGAGTTGGGGGTGAATACCAGACAGCGGTAACTGCCGTGACCGCCGCCTTTGACGACCTGGAAGTAGTCGGACTGTTCCGGTCCGATATTGCCCAGACCGGGACCGCCGCGCATGACGTCAACGATCACAGCAGGCATTTCGTATGCTGCCAGATAACTCATTCCTTCCTGTTTCAAACTGATGCCCAGACCGCTGCTGGCGGTCATGGTACGGCGTCCGGCAGCGGCACAGCCGATGACCATATTGATCGCACCGATTTCGGATTCAGCCTGGACGAATGTACGGTTCAATTTCGGAAACAGCAGCGCCGCCGCCTGGGCGATCTCGCTGGCAGGGGTGATGGGGTAACCGAAATAGCAGTCGCATCCGGCGAGCAGTGCGCCGTAAACCGCTGCTTCATTGCCTTTGAGCAAAAGACGTTTATTGTAAGCCATGGATCACTCCTCCTCGTAGATGGTGATGGCACCGGGTTCCGGACACTGATAGAAACAGGAACCGCAACCAATACAATTACCGGGATTCTCGACCGTGACGGCGAAATATCCCTGAATATTCAATTCTTTACCGCGCGCGATCAATTTTTTCGGACATACTGCCAGACAACGATAGCAACCTTTGCACTCGTCGGCAGCGATTTCAATTCTGAAACTTTTTGCCGCCATAATTTTTCCTCCATGATTTGTAGGGAAACACCTTCTCTGATGAATCACTTAATATACCTTGTAAAAACGTTTTTTTCAAGGGAAATGTAAAAAAAACACTTTTTTTCTGAAAAACGGCTTGACAAATCACCCAAATGCGGTTATCTTATGTAACATACAAGGCGGCGTGGTAGCCAAGCGGTTAGGCAGCGGTCTGCAAAATCGCGTAGATCGGTTCGACTCCGATCCACGCCTCCATTTTTTTTGCCTTTTTTCCGGAAAACGTGAGTAATCCCTGTAAAAAGCAAGCAATGGCTCCGGCAAAATTTGATTTGCCCGCCATTGCTTTTTCTTTTTACCTTGTTCATTTTTGCGCTTGCAAAAATGGGATTACTCACTTTAGTGACGGTTGCCTTCACTGCGTGTCGGCACTTCACTTATCAGTTTGTGCCTTGCACTGCGTGTCGGCACTTCACTTATCAGTTTGTGCCTTGCACTGCGTGTCGGCACTTCACTTATCAGTTTGTGCCTTGCACTTTCGTTCAGGCTCTTCGTCGCTTCGCTCCTTGTCGACTCCGATCCACGCCTCCATTTTTTTTGCCTTTTTCCTGGAAAACGTGAGTAATCCCTGTAAAAAGCAAGCAATGGCTCCGGCAAAATTTGATTTGCCCGCCATTGCTTTTTCTTTTTACCTTGTTCATTTTTGCGCTTGCAAAAATGGGATTACTCACTTGAGTGCCGGTTGCCTTCACTTTCGTTCAGGCTCTTCGTCGCTCCACGCCTCAATTTTTTGGGTTTATCGACGGGTTGCAGCAGAAATTCATAATGATTTTCGTCTATTCCCGTTTGGTTTGCCGTAACACTGCCAGCCAAATACGTTCTGAATGCATGGGGGGAGTTTCAGCGGTTTATATTGGGAAAGGTCAGATTTTAAGCCGCACTTCTTTGCAGGAATTTTCACCGAGGATCTTATTCACTTTGGTGCAGATGATATCGCAGGATGGTTTTAATTCCACCAGCAGGGCGCTGTGCTTGACTTTTAAGGTTAAGATGCCGTTGCGCAGAGTTTCCGGTTCGCAGAAGCGGGCAAACATTGAGCCGACGACCGAACTCCATTCGCTGCGCAAGCGGATGACCATGCCGTTTTCCGGACGGCGGATGCCGGCAAGTTCTGCATCCAGCACTTCGGAAATGCTTTTCGGCATGGCGGTATGAGCGGAAATTTCATTCTCGGCACGTTCGGTGCCGTACCACATGGCAAGCATCTGAAACCGCCGGCGGCGCAACCCGCTGCGTTTTGCCGGAATCGGGGCATAGATATCCTGGGTGTTCTTTTTCATAATATAATGTCTCAAATTTTGTAAAAACTGCATCCAAGATCCGTTGCTTGCGATAATTGCAAACATAAAGAATATATTGCAATCATTACGATTTGTCAACCACGCAATAACGGTTGGATTCTACCGGTGGATGCAGTACGATCCTCCTGCGCCAAAGGCCACGGCGGACATGGTGTACTAAACGTACATGACTGCAAAAACGTTCGCAGATTTACCGGGAGACTGCCCGCAATGCGCCGCCGCCGGTATGATCGCATCACAATCAACTTGCTATATATTGATTTTTGCTCCGGTCATATAGACCGGCAGCAGCAGAGTATGCACCACGATTTTGGTTGGTGCGATCACTCCGCCGCGGATGATATGTTTCAATCCGGCACGCCCCTTTTTAAACGGCAGACCGATCGTGATCTCTCCCAGCCCCACCGGCAGATAAAGCACTTCAAATGCCGCTTTGCCGATATTGAATACCCCTTTGCCGGTACCGATAATGGAACGGATGACATAAGGTTTGGACGCTTCAGCAAGTTTCATTGCCACCGGAGCCAGAATCGCCATGGTGACCGGGTCGATCGCTTCGGCTTTTTGCGGAGCGGCAAACATGATGCCGGCAATAGCCAGCAGGATCATTAAACTTCTTTTTACCATATTATTCACAAGTTGTTATTGTCTTGTTGTGATGCATTCGCACCGGCAGTGCGCATACGTTTACGCAAATACTATATCACGCCAAAGTGAAAATGTCAATCCAAATTTGCAGAAATTTCTGAAATGAGCCGCTCCGAAGCATCCGGACGGGCAAGTTGCCGCATATTTTCGCCGATTTGCCGGAATTTTTCCTGGTCGTTGAGAAATTCCGAAACGATTCCGGCAGCCTTTTCCGGATCAAGGTCACTGTTCATCACCAGTATTGCTCCATTGTTTCCGGCGAAGTGCCGGGCATTATCCAACTGATGACCTTCGGCGGCATAGGGGTAGGGGATCAGTACCGAAGTTTTGCCGAAAAGTGCCAGTTCCGCCGTTGTACTGCCTCCGGAGCGGCTGAATACCAGATCTGATGCCGCCAGCATTTGCGCCATTTTGCCGGTGGATTCCAGCAGCAGCACCGGAAATTTTGCCTGCCGGTAGAGTTCCCGGGTGCCGTCAAGTTTACCTTTGCCGGTCAGGTGGATGACCTGAAATTCGCCGGAAATATTCAACAGTGCCTGCGGGATGGATTCATTGAATACCGCCGCACCCTGACTGCCGCCGGTAATGAGGATCAGTGGTACATCCGGAGAAAATACCATGCCGAATTCCTGATTTATCTCCTTTATGGCATCATTTTTGGCAAGTCCGGCAAATTTCCGCAGTTCCGGGCGCAGCGGCATTCCGGTTTCGATCACCGGACAGCGGCACGCTTTGCCGTTGACTGCCGGAAACGCCGTGGCGGTGAATTTCGCTCTGCCGCTGAAAAAACGGTTGGCTTTGCCGATACGGGCATTGCCGTCATGGAGAAAGAGCGGTATTTGGCATTTGAGTGCCGCCCGTACCACCGGCAGTGCCGCAAACGATCCCATGCCCAGCATGGCATCGGGCTGAAATTCCTGCAACACCTTTACGGTCATCCGGTAACCACGGATGAATCCGGCGATGAAACGCAGCGGATGGCGGCGGTAATGGGGCATTTCCGGCAGTGCGACTGCTTCGATGCCGAATGATCCGGCGATGGTTTTCTGTTCCTGCGCGTGGACTCCGGAAAGGAGCAGCAGCGCTTTTTTACCTTGTTCTGCAAAGGTTTGGGCGACACTCAAGCCGGGGAAAAAGTGTCCGCCGGTTCCACCGCAGCTGATGACCAGTTTTTTCATGATACACCCTTTGATTTATCTGCCGGAAAGAAACTTCGGCTGCAAAATTTTTTTCAAATGCTGAAAGATTTTTCCCGGATAATCCGCTTCCCACGCATCCATCGCTATGGAAACCAGAAATCCGGTCGCCAGCAGGGAACAAACCATATTGCTGCCGCCGTAGCTGATAAACGGCGCCGGCATCCCTTTGGTTGGGAACAGCCCGGAAACCACTCCCAGATTGATGATCGCCTGGAAAAGTACTCCCAGTGTGAGCGCACACCCCAGCAGCATTCCCGTGCGGTTGCGTGCCGTCAGCGTGATGCGAAAGGCAAAGTATCCCCAGAGAATATAGCAGAGTATCACCGTGAGAACGCCCAGATAACCCAGTTCTTCGCCGATGATGGCGATGATGAAGTCGGTGTGAGCTTCGGGCAGATAGTTCGCTTTGAAGCGGCTGTCGGTCAGCCCCAGTCCGTGCCACGAACCGGAACCCAGCGACATAAGGGAGTTCCACAGCTGATATCCGCCGCTGCGCTGATGATTTTTGGGGTCCAGAAAAATCGTCATCCGTGCCCAGCGCATGGGGTCAAAGTATTTGATATATATCACTGTAAGCGGCACGACCACCAGCGGGATGATGTAGTAACGGAATTTGAGATTTCCGGCGACCATAGTGAAAAACACCATTGCTGCTACCAGTACCGATGTCCCCATGTCATCGCCCCACAAGATCAGCAGGATGATACCTCCGGCTCCGGCTCCGATCCCCCAGATGCCGTGTTTCCAGCGGGATATGTCGTTGAATGTGCGCAAGTATTCTGCGCAGTAGTTCGCGGTGAAAAGTGCCGCGGCGATCTTTGCCAATTCCGATGGCTGGAAGCGGAAACTGCCGACAATGATCCAGCGGTGCGCGCCGTTGATCTCTTTGGAAAAACGCGCCCAGACCAGCAATAATGCGCATCCGAGGATCCAGAGCAGACTTTTTTTGCAGAAAAAGTTATATCCGGTGAAAAAGACGATCATACCGGCAGCAGCTCCGACGATCATCCACATCAGCTGCTTCTGAAAAAACGCCGCCGCTGCTGTGGCATTGCTGCTGCTTGCCGAATAGAGCATGGTCAGCCCGAATGCCGCCAGCAGCATGGTCATCAACAACAATCCTGCCGCCAAACGGATGGTATTGGTGCGTTGAACTTCCGGCAAAGCGGTATCATCGTTGACGGATGAGGGCAGCTGATTCACAGTGCCACCTTTTCCCCGGCGAGGATCTTTTTCAATCCCAGCGCGTTGACCAATCCGACCGCATCTTCGTCATCGAGTACTCTTGCCGGATCGATTTCGATAACGGCATCGACTTTGCCATCGTTATTGCGGGGGATCTCCACTCCGGCAAGTGCCAGACGGCGGGCGTTGCGGGCGGTGAGCATTTCCCGGCAGCTTTCGGCGGAATCCACGCCGGTGGCATTTTTGGTCGGGGCGAAAACTTCGGCGCGGTCACCTTCCAGGATCATGACTTTGTTTGCCAGCGGCAGGGCGTCGAAAATGAATGATTCCAATTTTACGCCGTTGGGTTCTTCGGGGGTGAAATATGTGCCGGTTTCATCGAGGCAGCCGATCTTCTTGTCTGCCCGGTGCCAGGGCAGCCGGAGTGTGCCGCCGGAGGTAAGTTTTTCCACAAAGGTGCGGGAAAGCACATGGATGGCGGGGCTGCCGGCAACGAAAGCCAATGAGCCGTCGGCGTTGCGTTTTTCGGCAAGTTCGTCAGGCAGGTCGCTGTATTCGATGATCATGGTGCGGCCGCCGGAAACGCAGAAGTTGCCCAGTTTTTCTTTGGAATTGGTTTTGCTCAACATGATGGCGCTCATTTCGGACTCTTCCAGAGCGTGCATGCCGATGAAGCGGGGGGAAACTACCGGGACCAGCGGGTTGTCCACCTGGAAATAGGAGATATATTCATTGCCGTCGGCAATCATTTTATCCAATGCGCCGGATTTCCGCAGTGCCAGCAGCGTGCCGCCATGACCGTCCGGAGAGAGTGCCAGAGAGGATTTGCTGCTCATCAGCAGTTTGCCGCCGGTGCCGAATGCCGGCATGGTGCCCTGGGTGAAAAAGAAGACATTTTCCCCGGACAGACCGAAGAAATTTTCCTTCCGGAAAAACTCTTCCGTAGCCTGACGGTTGATCGGGCTGGTCATGATGTACCAGTTGATCGGTTTGCCGTACTTTTCCTGTGCCCGGGCGATGGAGGAAGCAAAGTAACTGAAAAGAGTCCTGCCGGTAACCGGTCCGATGGGGTAAGTGCCTTTCGGACCGTCGAAGCCCAATCTGGTTCCCTGACCGCCGGCGACGGTAAGGCAGCAGACTTTGCCGTTTTTCAACAGTTCTGCACCTTTGGCATCGGCACGGGCGTAGAGTTCAGCCATATCACTGTCCGCTGGCGCAAGGGGAAAAAATTTCGCCGGAGAGAGATCGGCAGGAATGGAAATTTCCGGGCGGTTAAGCACATATTCCGCGGCAAGCCGGGGCAGTTCTTCCCAGTTCACACCGGCAAGTTGTTCAGTGTAGGCGGTCAATTCCTCCGGGGAAAGCTGGCCGATAAAGCGCAGCAAGTGTTCCTGTCCGGCAGCGGAAATACGTTTTTTCAGTTCGTCAGTCATTTTTTTCTCTCTTTATTAATATTTGTGGGGTGTTATGCACATGGAACAATAACAACAAAATCTGTTCATTTGGTAATATAGCGCAGTCGGGCGAAATTTCCACATCAAAAAAAATTTTTCCGCTTTTTTTTATGTTTGATGAATTTTTTTTATTTTTTCCTCCGTTATATGATTGCGTGCGCAACCGTTTGAACTTGCAACCTTAACGCAAAAAAGGAGTACGATCATGGACAATGAAGAAAACAAAAAAGAGGAAGTGCCGGTACCGGAAGTGAAAGTGGAAGAGGAAACCCCGGCAAAAAAAGATGCCTGCCGTTGTTCCGGAGATGCCAGAACCTTTTTTATCTCATTACTGACTGCGATCATCGTGGTACTGGCATATCATGGCATTGTCAGTCTGGTTCGCTGTGTGATGCAGGATGAGTGTGAAAAACGTCCGCAGTGTGTCATGATCCGTCAGTACGAATCCATGGAGATGCCGCGGGAAATGAAGCATCGCCGTCATCATCATGGGAAACCTGACGGTGAGTCTAAAAAGGAGTTCCGCCGTCTCCGCCGCCATCGCGGACAGCCGGATAAACCGGCAGCACAGGAACAGGTCAAAGACGAAAAACCTGCGGCAAACGCACAATAAAAACAGTTGTGCCGGATAATGAAAAATCCCGCTGCTGAATTGAATCGGCAGCGGGATTTTTTATCATTGCCAATCTTACTTTTCTGCAAGTTTGCGCCATCCGGCGATCAGCAGATCTGCCGTTTTAGTGGAGTAGCCGTTGCTGCGCGGAGTAGCTTCATATCCGCCTCTGCCGTAGTTCCAGCTGTTGGGGATGTAGCCGCCGCCGTAACCTTTACCGCCATTGTAGTTGCCGTGTGAAGTGATCAGGCAGAGACGGTCGCGGAAGATACTTTTTCGCACCGTCAGACCGATTTCCACGAATGGTTCCGAGGGCAATGAAGCGATGACGGCGGAATCACCGAATTTGATGCAGGTCAGCAGAAATTCCGGTTTGTCGGTTTTTTTCGCCTGTTTGAGCAGATTGCTCGCGAAGTATTTGAGGGCAAAGGGCGTACCTTTGGCGAGATCTTCACTGGTCAGATCTTTTACTGAATCCGGGCTGTCAACGTCGATATCGGGATATTTTGCCATGATCGCTTCGGCATCGGCTTTTTCAGCGGGATCGATTTCCCGGGGTTTGCTTTTGATTTTGCGGGTATGGCAGGTCAGACCTTTGCCGGAAACAGCTTCCAGTTTATCCCAGACCCGGCGGATGGATTCCGCATAGCCGGTACCGATACGTTCCGGTTCGGCGTAGGTGGTCTGATTCATGTCGGTCGTCACGTCGAAGTGGTTGATATTGCCGGAAGCACCGATCAGCGGCAGAACCATTGCTCCGGCAGCCATTGCCGGTTCCAGTGTGCGGCGCATGAATCCGGGCCAGTCAGCGGAAACTCCGCATCCACCGATGGTGTCAGTGTGATTGACGATGCTGGTGATCAGCAATTTGAATCCTTCATCGGTCTTTATTGCCAGCATAGGGATCTGGGGATCGATTTCACCTTCGGGGCGGAGGATATCCGGATTGAGTTTGCCGGGATTGGTGAGAACGGTGCCGTTTTTCATCCAGTAGCGGCGGTTGAATATATAACGGTGATCCCGGGTCATGCCGCCGAATAATTCGCCGGGAACCAATTCACTTGCCGCTTCATTGAGAGCTTGGGCGGCTTTGGCGGCGGCGAATTTGATATATTCATCGCTGTTGACATCGGAATTGATATCCGGCGCGGTGTGAGTGTGCGTGGCGCAAATCAGGGTATTTTTGATGGAGAAGTTTTTGAGATGCAGTTTGCGGAGCTCTTTTTCAACCGCTTTGTAAAGCCGGATATTGATACAGAGCAGATCAAATTGGATGATCGCGGCGTATTCGCCGCCGCTTTTCAGAGCGACGGCGCGCACTTCGATATCATCCAGAACTTTGTCCCACATGCGTTTGTTGAAGTATCCAGCCAGTGAAATGGGGAGCGCCGGATTGATGTTTTCTCTTCCCAGCCCGAATTTGATTTTCATTTTTTTATCCTTTTCTTGATTATATGCCAACGCACACCCGGGAAATCGTCTCCCCGGATGTGCGCAGGATCTGTTGTTCAGTTACAGTTTTTTTACTCCTTATCCTCTCCGACTTCAGCCTGATGTTTGGCGATGATCTCGCTGGCAACATTGCCGGGTACCTGTTCATAGCGCTCAAAGAACATCTCAAATGAACCGCGTCCCTGGGTCATGCTCCGCAGCTCCGTGGCATAACGGAACATTTCCGCCATCGGCACTTCGGCGTGGACGATCTGCAAACCCTCATCCGCTGACATGCCCAGCACTCTGCCGCGTTTGTGGTTGAGGTCGCCGGTGATGTCTCCCATATAGGTGTCGGGGATACTGATGTTGACTTTCATTATCGGTTCCAGCAGAACCGGTTTGGCATTGGCAATGGCTTCTTTGAATGCGGCTCTGCCGGCAATTTTGAATGCCATTTCATTGGAATCCACCGGGTGGTATTTGCCATCGTAGACGGAGATTTTGATCCGTTCCATGCGGCAGCCGACCAGCGGACCGGCGGACATGACCTCCTGAATGCCTTTTTCGATGGCGGGGATGAAGTTTTTGGGAATGGTTCCGCCGACCACATCGTTGGTAAATTCATAACCATCTTCATTGTAAGCGATACGGAGGTACACTTCGGCGAATTGTCCGGCACCGCCGGTCTGTTTTTTGTGGCGGAAGTGCCCTTCTCCGGCAGCGGTGATCGTTTCCCGGTACGGTACTTTGGGCGTGGAGAGGATCGCTTCGACTTTGAATTGTTCTTTCAAACGTCCGGCAACGATCGCCAGATGCTGATCTCCCATACCCGAAAGGATGAATTCGTGGGTTTCGTCATTGCGCGAAAGGCGTACTGTGGGATCGCATTCGGCGATTTTCTGCAGACCGGCGGCGATTTTTTCATCTTCGCCATTCTTGGCGGCGGTGACGGCATAGGACATGGTCGCACCGGGAAATTCAATGCCGGGCAGAGATTTGCAGTTGGAATTGGCGGCGACGGTATCACCGATCTTGGTGTTTTTCAACTTGGCTACGGCGAAGATCGTTCCGGGCCCCGCTTCAGTGATGGGAGTCTGGCTTTTGCCGTTCATCATCAGCAGTTGTCCGAAACGTTCTTTATGCTGCTCGGTAATGTTGTAAACATCGCTGTCCGCTTTGAATGTTCCGGTAACGGTACGGATGAATGCCAGCTGGCCGCTGAAAAGATCGTTGACGCTTTTGAAGACCACACCATAGGCATCGCCGGATTCCACGATCTCTTCCGGACCGCCAGGCAGCGGGACATACTCCAGCGGAGTCGGGAAAAAGTCCACGATGGTATCCAGAAGTTCTTTCAAACCGATCTCTTTGACCGCGCTGGCGGCGAATACCGGGATGGTGTTTCCGGCGCGGATACTGGAACGCAGACCTTTGCGGATCTCATCGTCAGTCAATTCGGCCCCTTCGAGGAAGCGTTCCATAAGTTCTTCATCGGTTTCGGCAATGGCATCCATCCAGAGTGCGCGGCATTCGGCGACATCATCGGCGATATCCGCCGGGATATCTTTGTCAAACAGCACGTTGACGACCCGGGAGAATTCCGCATTTTTGCCTACCGGCCAGTAAAGGGGGATGATCACATTTTTGCCGTGGTTTTTGCGCATGATCTCCAGTGTGGCTTTGAAGTCGGCACGATCTTTATCCAGACGGTTGACCAGTCCGAAACGGGGTATTTTGCGGGCCTTGGCGATCTTCCACGCCCTGGCTGTACCGATCTGGGGACCGTCGATGGCATCAATGACCACCACGGCGGCATCGGAAGCGCGGATGGCTCCGACGACTTGTCCGACAAATTCACCGTATCCGGGGGTGTCGGTAAAGAAAAGTTTGGTGTCACGCCATGAACAGTTGAGCAGAGAAGCGTAAATACTGGACTGCTTGGTTTGCTCTTCCACCATGAAATCGCTTACTGTATTGCGGTTTTCCACCGTTCCGGCACGCTGAATGGCTCCGGTCAGTCGGAGGATTTGTTCGCAGAGGGTGGTTTTTCCGCTGCCGGAGTGTCCGGCAACAACGAAATTTCTGGTGTTGGCAGCAGTTGACATCAAAATCTCCTTTCTTTGATAGTTGGACAGACTTGATTTGCTAATCTGGAATTTACAATAGCAGACTCTGCAAATATTGTCAAGCACTTTTTCCAAAAAAAAGAGATATTTTATCAATTTTTTTGCAAAAATAACTGCAAGGAACTTTACAAAGGGGGGCTTTGTCCCGGTTCTATTTTACCTGATTCATAAAGTCATCATAACAGCGGGAATGGTACATCCGGAAATATTTGTCAACTTCCGGTTCGATCTTCTCGCCCTGGAACAACCTCTGGAAAGTACCGTATCTGTTTTCCCGGACGAGTTGGGAATCCTGCAGTTTATCAAACAGGTATATGTACTGGTCATAGGGCAATGCTCCGGCTGCGAATGTTCCGCGTCTGCCGAGTTCAAAGGCTTTCAACTCTTTGCCCAATGCTTCGGGGTAGGGCAGGCGGTAGTTGCTCCAAATCAGATATTCGGTGCGGAATTGACCGTAAGAAGCGGTGTTGGCAAAATCCGGATCAAGGTTTTTGTAGATCTCTTTGCCGTAATCCAGCATCGGACGGTGGTCTCCGAATACGATCACCACGGTGGGGTGTTGGACTTTTTTATCAAGTTCTGCAAGGAGTTTTTCCAGAGATTTCCCGGAGAGGGATATCCCGGTCAGGTAACGGCGCAAAAGCGTATGCAGACTGCCGGTGAATTTCGGGTCGGTATCGAATTTATACTGGGGGACATGCCGGAACCGCGGCGAATAATACGGCGCATGGTTCTGGATGGAAGTACAGTACATGAATTGCGGTTCGTGCTGGTTTTTCTGCAGATGGTCAATGATCCCTTCGACAAAGCCGTTGTCCGAGTAGTAGGGGAAGTCTCCCTCTTCATCCGGGAAGGCGCTGCGGTCAAGCAGAGTTTCAAAACCCAGATTGGGCATCACCGCGAAACGGGAGTAGACATTCAGCGTGTAAGGATGGATGAAGGTCGTCCGGTAGCCGCGCTGTTTGAATAGTTCCGCCAGGGTGGATATCTTCCTTTTGGGGAGGTAGGAATACGGCAGGTTCGGCAGCATATTGGATGATATGCCGGAAAGAACCTCAAATTCACAGCGGACAGTGTGACCGCCGTAAGTCGGGACCTGCAGCACGCCGGAGAAACACTGATTCCGGTCGGAAAACAGACTTTTTTTGCCGATTTTATCCAAATCAAAGGGCGAACCGTCCGGAAAGGTGATGTTTTTGAATTTTTCCGGATTGGCGGCGGATTCCGACAAAATGATGATCACATGGGGTTTGAAGTTCTGATCAAAGGGATATTTTGCCGCTTCTTTACTGATCAACGGCATTTCCGCCTTGAGCATCTCTGCGGCATCTTTTTCCGGAGTCGGGATCCTCCGGTGAGCGGCGTGGATGAAACTCAACAGCAGACCATCCTGTTTGAAACGGGCAGATGTGTTGGTCATCATCGATGTCCAGCGGGGTACCACCAGCGGTACCGGTATCCAGATCAGGAAGATCACCGTGAAAATCAGTGCCGCTGCACCGACTGTCCAACGCTTCCAGGTGTATTTCAGCGTCTGGTCCTTATGCACAATGTAAATCACCGCAGCAATGGTGGATGCCGTTGCCGCACATACAAAGACAAATGCCCAGGATTTCGCCACGAAAAGCATGCTCTGCCAGACATGGGCAACGGAGATGAATTCATCCGGCAGCAGCGGTTCGCCGAGCAGGAGATTTTTCATGTAGTTCGCCACGCCCCACATCGAGGTCAGGGCCAGCAGTACCAGTGACGCCGCTTTGACTCCCAGCAGCACCCGGAACGGCAGGATGATGACATACACCATCAGACACTGGTAATAGAAGTTGTCAGATCCCGGCATGGTGTCGCAGAAGGTACCGCGGAAAAGGAACTCCATTGCCGTTGTGCAGACTATCACCCAGAAAATGAACATGAACTCTTTGACCGCCAGACGGTAAAGTTTGCAGATCCATCCATGGTTTTTCAGCCACGACTGTTCTTCAAGCAGTTTGTAGAGCTGGATAAAGGTTTCCACCGGCAGAATGGCAAGCGAGAAGTAGACGGCATCCAGAATCAGATACTCTTCCAGAGAGTGGTAGCCCAGACCGGCACCCAGCAGCAGTACCGGCATCGCGGAAACGGCCCCGTGCAGCATGGTCATCGGCAGATTTCTCTGTTTGGTGAATAACTGCACCGTCCGGGCAAGGAAGACCAGTGCCGCCAGCACCAGTATCCCGAAAACAACTCCACTGGGGAAAAGGGTTTTGAATACCGGCAGGAATTTTACCGGCTCATCATCCGGAAAATGGCGCATGGTGATCCCCATAGGGGAGTATTTCAGCGAGTACATTTCAATGGCATGATCCCGGTCAAGCTGCTTGTATGCCCGCCACAGCATACGCGGATGCGTCCAGTAGAAATCTACTTCCGGCAGGTTGCTGCTGTGCGGCGAAAAGTATTGATCGCAAACTGACGGATTGGACCAGTAGCTCAACATCAGGTTGGAACAAACTTGTTTGGCAGCCGGCTGCGGATAGCCGTGTTCCTGCAGGAACGATACCGGATGCTCCATAGTCGGCAGGATATGGCGGACATAAAAGTGGTATTTTTTGACGTAGTTATTGGCACGGCTGTCCATTATGTGATGCAGCGGATAGAGCAGGAAGCAGCCGGATGCCGCAGTGATCATCAAGGCGAAATAACGCTGCTCTTTGCGTTCAAAAATATCCCGGAAGAAGCAGTAAAACACCAGCGGTGAAAAGATGATCAACATAAAAAAGTAAAATGATTCGAGATAGGCGATCAGCAGCAGCGTGAGTATTTCTGCGGCAAAGAGCAGTGATGCCTGGTACTTTTTACGCGGGGTGATGCTCAATGAACATAAGCCGGTAAGAAATGCCGTCAATCCGAAAAATGCCCCCGGCAGGTAGATCGTCGGCATATAAGCGATAAACATCGGATAGACTCCGGAAAAGGCGAGCAGAATTGCTCCAACAGCGCATAAAGAGGGATTTTTTACCTTGTACAGCCGGGTGAAAAGGATTCCGATGCCTGCCAGATACAATATCAGCCAGATCGTTCCGACCCACCGCAAGTCGTAGACGCCGCCGGTAAAACGGGTCAGCGGTTTGGTCACTTTGATCGCCAGATCCACGGTGTTGCGTATGCCGCGATTGTGTCTGGTGGTACTCAAAACGTAGTTGTCCGGATCGGAAAATTTACCGTATTCCTGTGCTTTCGCCGCCTGAATGTCGTTGCAGCTCAATGGGAAATCGAATTCGCCGTTGTTAGCGTAGCCGTATTTGCAGGTCATTTCCCAGAATGCGGTGATCGTCACAGCGGCAAATAATATTGCTAAAATGGCCTTTTTCGGATCGATTTTGCGTAAAAAGGCACAAAAAGTTTTGAATTTTTCCATAAAAGTTCCCCGTTTCCCAAAAAAAATCAACGATATCTGCTTAATATAGCACTTGTTATGCAAAAAATCAATATGGCGGCGGATCTTTTCGTTTTTTTTACCATAGAGGATGCAAAAAAAAGGCATCCGGTAAATTCCGGATGCCTGTAAGTCATATCTGACAAAAATTATTTGTCAAAAGCGTGACCGGCGCTGCCCAGCACTTCGCGGTTTTTGCGCATGTACAGCTCTTTGAGAGAGGTACGGGCGGGACCGAGATATTTGCGGGGGTCGAATTCCGCGGGTTTTTCGTTGAAAACTTTACGGATGGCAGCGGTCATCGCCAGACGGCCGTCAGAGTCGATGTTGATTTTGCAAACCGCACTCTTGGCAGCTTCGCGGAGCTGATCTTCGCCGATGCCGATGGCGTCTTTGAGCTGTCCGCCGTTTTCGTTGATGATCTTGACCAGATCCTGGGGCACACTGGAAGAACCGTGCAGCACGATGGGGAATCCGGGGATGCGTTTTTCGATTTCAGCGAGGATGTCCAGACGGATTTTCGGATTGTCGCCGGGCTTGAATTTGTAAGCGCCGTGGCTGGTACCGATGGCGATGGCAAGAGAATCCACGCCGGTACGTTTGACGAAGTCTTCCACTTCTTCCGGACGGGTATAGGTGTGGTTTTCTGCTTTGACATCATCTTCGACGCCGGCGAGGACGCCGAGTTCGCCTTCGACGGTGACATCATGAGCGTGGGCGTATTCCACAACTTTTTTGGTCACTTCGATATTTTCCTCGTAGGAGAGGTGGGAACC
>SUWL01000030.1 GCA_015061495.1 Lentisphaerota bacterium | reverse complement strand
GTTGATCATCAGCGCATAACCGTTTTCCTTTTCCAGTTTGCCCAAAGGCGAATCTTTGCCCATGGTCAGGGTTTTATGATGATCCTTGATCCAGTGGAAGTTTTTCTCTCCGTAAACGGCGATGCTGTGCGAGGGATTGAGCGACCGGAGTACCCCGGGGTGTTTGCGGAACTCATCCGTGATCGCGCCCACGCAGGATGGTGTGGTACGCAGATCAAAGCAGTTGTCATCATTTTTGCCCAGATAGTAGGGGAAGTCAAATGAAGGCATCATCAACACCCCATCGGTCCCGAAGTAGTCGATCAGAGCCTGTGCCGCAGCGGCAGGACCGCCGGCAACTCCGCCCAGTGAGGCGTAAGCACTGTGGACGACGACTTTATCATTTCGTTTGGCACCGGTAAGTTCAAGGGCATTTTTCAGATCATCTGCGGTAAGTGCGGGGGCGCGGCGGATGGTACAGCGGTTTTCCGCGGCAAGGTGTTTGACGGCTGTCAGTATTTTGTCGCACTCATCCGGGGATTTCGGAGTGTCCCGCAGAAAAGTGCTGATGACGTATGCTTCGTATAAAGTGCGTTTGCCGTTGAGCGCATTGCCAAGTTCCGGGGAAATGGCATCCGGCAGGAGGCTTCTTTCCGGCAGATGGACGTACATATACGCCATGCGCACTTCCGGATTGTTCAGCAGACAGATGCCGGAAGTAAACGGCGTTTCGTCCTCTTTGCCAGCAAGGAAATCGGTCAGTATCTGTTGATCATAGCAGTTGTATCTGCCGGATTTGAGATAAGCGGCGATTTTGCGTTCATTTTCACCGTGAATGGTATGGTGGATGGTTGAAGCCATGGAATTTCCTCCGGATAAGCAGTACCGCGGCATGCAGGGCATGTCGCGGCACACATGGGGACGGACGTTTTATTTGACGGTCTCTTCAACGGTTTCAGAGGCGGTACTGTCCGCAGTTTTTTTCAACTCATCTTTCATCCGGTCAAAATCAGCGGCAATTTCGCAGTCAGTCTGTTTGCATACGGCATTGACGATGAATATGGCAATGAAGTTGGCAACGAATCCGGGCAGGATCTCGTACATATAGGCGTTCCATCCGAGGAAGTACCACAGCAGCATGACGATCGTACCGGTGAGCATACCGGCGAGAGCGGCCTTCCAGGTGGTGTTTTTGGAATAGATCGCCATCAGGACGACCGGACCGAATGCCGCACCGAATCCGCCCCAGGCAAATTTAACGATGTTGAAAATCGTGTCATTGGGAAAGAGCGCGACCACGGCTGCCACAATGGTGATGACCAGCACAAATCCGCGGCTGACCCAGACCGATTCCCGGATGGAAGCATTGCGGCGCACGACCCGCAGGTAGAAGTCTTCAGTAAGCGCGCTGGTGGTCACCAGCAGCTGGGAATCAATGGTGGACATGATCGCTGCCATGATCGCCGCCAGCATGATGCCGCCGATCCACGGATTGAAAAAGAGTCCGATCAGTTTGATAAAGACCGTTTCCGCTTCTTCTTTGGGCAGACCGGGGAAGAAAGGCATGGCGGTGAATGCCACTGCGCAGGCACCGAAAAGGGAGATGATCACCCAGGTCATGGCGATCGTGGTGGTTTTGGGAAGCAGTGAAACGCTTTTGATACTCATAAAGCGGCTCAAAATATGGGGCTGCCCGAAGTATCCCAGACCCCAGACCGCACAGGAAACGATCCCCAGCCAGGTAAGTGAAGAGCCTTCACCGGGGAAAAGCTGCAGACCTTTGGCAGAAGCTGCCCGGATCACCGGATCGATACCGCCGCCGGCATGCAGAGCCACCAGCGGAACCGCGATAATGGCAATGAACATCAGTGTTCCCTGGATCAGGTCAGTCCAGCATACTGCCAGATATCCGCCCAGCAAGGTGTAGAGCAGGACGACCACCGCGCCGATGATGACCGCCAACTGATAATCGATTTTGAGCATGGAGTTGAAAAGTTTACCGGCAGCGACCATTCCGGAAGCCGCATAGATGGTGAAAAAGAGCAGGATGATCAGCGATGAGATCACCCGGAGCATACCGGTGGGATCCCGGAAGCGTTCGGCGAAAAAGGTTGAAAGCGTCAGGGAATCGGTTTTTGCCGTATAGACCCGCAATCTGGGGGCGACCAGCAGCCAGTTGAGCAGAGTTCCCAGAGCCAGACCGATGGCGACCCATGCTTCACCCATGCCGCCCATGAAAATCGCTCCGGGCAGACCCATAAGCAGCCAGCCGGACATATCGCTGGCCTGGGCGGAAAGGGCAGTTACCCAGCTGCCGACGCCTCTGCCGCCGAGCAGGTAATCATCCAGTGTGCCGCTTTTTTTGCAGCACAGTGCCCCGATGACCACCATGACTATCAAATAGCCGATAAAAGCAAACAATGTACCGGGTTCGACCCCGATCGACTTCAAATATTCCATTTTTGGAATCCTCCTTTGATTATATTAGTTGTTGGAAATTTCTGAATTATCGCTGTTTTCAGCGGGACTTCCCAGCTCCCGCAGGATCATTTCGGCAGGGGTGAGATATTTTTTTTCCTGATTGCACTGCCGGCAGCATACCACCATATTTCCTCTGGTACTTCTGCCGCCGCGTGAAAGAGGTACGATATGATCCAGCGTCAACTCTGCGGCGGGAAATTTTTTCTGACAGTAATAGCAGACACCTCTGCGGAAAAGTTCCTGGAAGTGGGCAGTTTTGCGCAGTTCCCGGGCTTTTTGCCGTTCTCTGCGGACGTGGGCATCGTCTTTATTTATTTCTATCCATTCATCCATTGGCGGCATCTTTCCCGGCGTCCAGCACGCGGCGGATCTCTTTGAGCACCACCGGCAGCCGGTGGGGTTTGGGCAGAAAACCGCAAGCGCCCTGTTCCAGCAGATCTGCGACTTCGTTTTCGGAAACAAAGCCGCTGGACAGCAGCACTTTGACTTGGGGATCAATTGCTTTAAGGCGCAAAAAAGTCTGATGCCCGCCGGATTTGGGCATGATCATATCCAGCAGCACCAGATCGATCTGTGCCGGATTGGCTTCATAGATCTCAACTGCATCCAAGCCGTTTTCGGCAAGGAGTACGGAATAGCCCAATTCGCTCAAAGCATCGATCAGAAAATCCCAGATCGTTTCATGGTCATCGACGATCAGGATCGTTTCATTGCCACCGGGCAAAAAGTTTTCTGTCATGCGTATCATTCCTGTAAAAATAGTTGTTCGCCGCATATTATACGCACAAAAACCCGAAAACGCAAGTCCTTATGGCTGAAAAAGTGCAAAAAAACGCATTTTTTTTGAAAAAAACACCTTTTCCGGGCGGTTTGTGACATTGCCGTGCTGCGGAAATATGATCTTATTTCACCTCAATAATTTCATTTAAACGCAGGGCACAAATTTTGCAGGAGATCTGTTCTTCCGGCAAATCGAGCAGAATGGAGAGCGAATTGCGGTAACTTCTCAACTGCTCAAAATAGATTTCGAATCCGGCTGCAGATTTGATCCGGTCGCTTTTGTAGTCGATGATCTCCGCTTGGGTGATTTTGCCGTTGTCCCGGAATATCTGCACCCGGTCAAAGGCTCCCGGGACCAGTTGTTGAGCGGCGTTTTTCAGCAGGAAGCGGCGTTCCAGCCACAATTCGCACTCCTGATCCGGACGTTTGAGCAGTTCCCGGATGGGAGAACCGTTGGTCAGGGCACTGCAGAATACTTCTGCGGCATCCGGCGGCAGATCCCGGCTGAAGTTTGCCGCATCGAAATTTTCATCGACATATTCCAGTTTGGCGAACAATTCATGGATGAGCGTGCCGCCGGTTTTGCCGGATAATGGTGCGAACCGCTGTGCCGGATCTCCGGTGAAGTGGTGTTTTTCCGTGCCGGAAGCTGTGGCAATGACCGTCTTCGGTGCCGGGATAAAACCGGGCAGCGTGAATTTTTCCGTACTTGCCGTCTGATTGGCAAAGGGGTAATTTTTTCCCGCCCAGAGGCGGTCGCCGTGGGAAAAGTGAAGCACTGCCGGATACCCGTCATTGCTCAATGATTCCAGCCACTGCTGATCTCCGGGGGCGCAGCGGTAGCGGGAAAGACGTTCTTTGATAAGCATATCCGGAGCCAGTGTCGTGGAAGTTTTACCGCAGGACAGCAGCATGTAAAGCGCATGTTTTGCCCGGGTCATTGCCACGTACAAATTGCAGGATTTGGCGAAGGCATCTCCGATACTCTGTTCTTCATCATGCTGCCGGAACGGGTCAATATTGTATCTTATTTCAGCTGGCGGCAGATAACTTGCCCATTGCGGGGACGGCAGATCATCCGCATATTGGCAATCTGCCATATCAACCGGGGCGAATTCCGGAGTAAGTGAAGAGTTGTTGCCCTGGTGATTTTCCATATCCGGCAGGAAAACGATATCGAACTCCAACCCTTTGGATTTGTGGATGGTCATGATCTGGATGGTTCCGGTGAGCGCATTGCCGGACTCTCCGGCATGTCCGGCATGGCTGATGAAATCGGCGGCAGAACCGTTGAAATCTCTTGCCAGCCGGAGCAGGATCTCCAGATAACGCCTTTCTCCGGCGGTGACTTCCCCGGCAAATGCATCGACGAATCGGCGTGCCATTCCGTAAACGCCATTGCAGAAAAGTTCTTTCCTTACCGCTTCATCCAGCGGTATTCCGGCGGCAAATCCCAGTTTTTCCGCAAGCTCTTCTCCGGTCAGGTGCCGGGCAGGATCATTCTCTGAAGCAAACGTGAGCGAATCAAAGAAGTTCACCGCTTCATCATCATCCGGATGGCCGGCAAGGATCAGCAGTTCCCTGAACACGTTGAAAGACATACTCTGGGACGGTGATATTTTGCCGTCCACCGATGCCGGCAGATCGGTGAATGTCCGCAGAGATTCATAAATCTCCTTTGCCACATCGTTGGTACGCACGAGGATACCTGCGGTCAATCCCCTTTTGAATGGCTGGATCTCATTGAGGATCTGCGCAATGATCCGGGATTTTTCCGTCAGATGACGTTTTTCGGAGGAGCTGTCTTTGGCAACTTCGATCACTGCCGTATGGCCGTCCAGTTCCACGGCACTGGTGTGCGGCAGGAATTTCATCTTTGCCAGAGCTTCTTTGAAGTACGGCTGTTCACTGGGGCAGTTGTCGGCAAAAACCGCATTGACCGTGTCCAGAACCACCTGGGACGAGCGGTAGGAACAACTCAATGAATCGCACGGATCATACTGATCCCCGGTGATCGGACGCACCTGGGCGGCGAGGTAATCAAAGAGCTGCGGATTGCCGCTGCGCCACAGATAAATGGCTTGTTTGATGTCGCCCACGCAGAAAAATGACCGGAATCCGTCGCTGTCGGCTTTGGCAAAAAGTTCCCGGAGCAGCGGCAGCAGTGAAAGCAGCTGGATGTCACTGGTGTCCTGAAATTCATCGAACATATAGTGGGAAATGCGGGCATCCATGCGCATTTCCAGAGAATGATCGCCCGGACCGAGGATCAATTCGCCGGTTTCCGGATCGCTCCGGCAGAGCAGTGCCGGAGGATCGTCAAAGGTCAGCTTGCCGGAATTGCGGATCAATTCCGTATAGACCCGGTCAAATTTCTGCATCAGGGCGAATACCGCCCGGTTTTTCCGGCGCACCTGCAGATAAGACAGTGCCCGGATGTGCCGCATTGCCAATCGGACGGCACGGGCGGTTTCCGGCGGAAAAATGATATCTTTGTTCCGGGCTTTTTCCGGATTTTTATCTTTGCCGCGGATGTAGAGCAATTCATCATCATCCGGTCCATCGCACCAGCCCGGCAGATTGTTTTCGTTGATGGCGGCGAACAGTTTTTTGGTATCTTCGGCAATTTTACCGAAAAGTTCCCCGTGGCGGCTTTTTGCCAGTTCCGAACTTAAAGATCTCATTCTTTTGATCAGCGCTTTGAGGCTTCTGGCATCGGCGGTACAGGTTTTCTGCTTGAGCTGTTCATCGTATGATTCTGCCTGATCCATCAGGATATTTTCGGTGCAGATGCAGAGTTCCGGAGTCATGACATCCGAACTTTGCGGCTGCCACGGCGCATACTCCAGCTGCGGGAATGAACCGTCGGGCATTTTTTTGAGTTGGAGCAGATAACAGGGGTAGATTTTTTTGGCAAGTTCCTGCATGGCGGCAAAAAAGCTGATCTGTCTGGATGAATTGGCATCTTTGATCAGCTCCCGCAAAGTATTGAGTTCCTCTCCATCGGAAATGGTGTTTACCCACGCCCGGATCGTCTCTTTTACCGGACGCAAATCAAATTCATCCAGCATGGAAATTTCGCCCCAGATGCCCAGTTCCGGGGCGAAAACTTTGAGCAGATTCATAAAGAAACTGTCGATCGTGCTGATCCTGGGAGCCTTGCTGCTGCAGCAGAGCAGCTGCCGGAGCAGTTCCAGACGGCGGGGCATGGCGATCCGGATACAGCGGTTTTCCGCTTTATCGGGTTTTTCGATCATACTGCACAATCTGCGGACGATGCGGTCGAGGATCTCACCGGTGGCTTTGCGGGTGAAAGTGATCGCCAGGATGTTTTCCGGTTTGACCCCGTAATCCATCAGCTGTACGAATCGTGATGCCAAAGCGAAGGTCTTGCCGGTCCCCGCCGAAGCGGTGATGATGTTGAAAGCCTTGAAGCCGTTGAATGACGCACAACTGCTGCAATCTCCGTTGCGGCAGGGGCAATCCGTTACCGGACAGGTGCAGCAGCGGGTATTTCCGGCTTTTCTGCTGTTTCCTGCCCGGTTGACCGGCAGCATTATTTTCTGCTCATCCGGGATGGTTTCCGGAACTTCTCTGACTTCAGTACCCTGCCGGTCGCAGATCCAGTCGATCCCGGTCAATGCCGAGGCAGCATCGGGCAGCAGCAGTGGTTCGTTGATCGAATCCGGATCGCAGAAAACCTGATGATCCCGGGATTTGCAGATTTCATCAATGATGCGTAAAATTTCATTTTCCGCGGCGGCGGTGACATTATTCAAAGCCAGCGGATCAGCCGGATCACCGGACTTCCAGATATCCAGCACGGTATCGGTGACGGCGGCAGGCAGATTGAGGTAGCCGCATTCGATGGTGCAGTCGTCGATTTCCGGGCAGAGGTGTTCTTTGAACCACGGGTCATGGCGCAGTAAAATGGCATAGAGCGGCAGCTGGATTTTGCTGAAAGTGTAGGAACCGCTTTTTTTATTGTATTTGCAGTGGGCGGCGATGACACCGTGCGGGGCACCGGTTTTGATATCAATGATGCGGATGATCTTTTCCGTGCGGCTGTATTCGATCCGGTCGATGCTGCCGCGGAAAACGGCTCCGGCGTATTCCAAAAAGTCCGCTTCCCCGCCGAAGCGGTATTCGGTTGCCAGCACTTCAAAACCGGCGGTCTGCTCCCGGTAAAGCAATTCAGCAGCATAATGGAAGCGCTGTTTCATATTGTCGGCGTAGATCCTGACCATGGCGGGCAGGGTGCCGAAGTGTCCGGTAAGAACTTCATCGAAGCGGGCAAGCAGGGTTTCCAGCAGTTGTTTTTCGCCGGAAAAATGTTCCGTGCCGAGCAATTCAAATGCTTTGTGGCAAAAGGTCCCCTCGGACCGGTGGTCGGGTTCCATGATCTCATAATCCACCGCATCGCTTTTAAGCACCCTTTGCCAGAAGTAGGAAAAGGGGTTGCGCAGATATTGATCGAAATCGGTCACTGCGAAAAGGGGTTTGCCCTCATTTGCAGTGCGGTAACGCAGTTCCGGTTTAAGCCGGAATATCCGGTTCGCCTGGATCGTGTCGAGCGTCGGCGGGACCGGCGGATCGGCAAAAAGTTTGCCGCACCGGGCAAGCAGTTCATCTTGCGGCAGATCTTTGCCGCTGAACAGTATCCGGGATGGTGACAGCGCCGATTTTTTACTGTCGGACTTCAACACCAGTATTTGCAAGTCGCCGTTTTGCCGGGGCATTGCGACATTGAACAGATGACAGAGCGACCGGGCAAGGGTTTCCTGATTGCTGCGCATGCCAAGTTTCTTGCGCAGCGTGTCGGTCAGATAGGGAGTGATATCGATCTTATCCGGGAAATACTCCTCATTCATCCCGCAGAAAATCACCCGGCGAGAGGTGAGAAAAGGCATTTCCAGACGCCCTTCAAAGGTCAGGGCATCCGCCGGAGTATGGATATTCACCGGCAGTTCACGGCAGTTGCGCAGTAATATTTTCAGCAGGCTGATTTTGCCTGGAATGGCGGCGGTTTTTTCCGGAAGTGCCTCCAGTTCAGCGAGCTTTTCGTTGAAAAGATCACACTCCCCGGCAAAGGCGACCTGCAGAAATTCATCACTGCCGGAAACGTGAAAAAATGTCCGGGTAAGTACTTTACGCAGAAATCCGGTCAGCGGCATTCCGTCGAAAAACTGCAGGTATTTTTCCGCCAGTTGGACAAGTTGCTGCAGCGGAGCAAATCTGTCGGTGAATTTCAGTTTGGCACTGTCGAGATCATCGGGGTAATATTGCTGTTGGAATTCATCCAGCAATGCGAGTATTTTACTGCTGCTGCCGGATTCGCCGATCGCCGCCGCAAGGAAATCATCCTCCCGGAAAAGTTCGGATGCCGCCTGATAATCACGGCGTTTTTCCAGTAATGCGAGCAGGGCATTGAGCAGGCGGCAGATCCGCAGTTTGCCGAATGGAACGCCCGCCGGGTCGGCGACTGTGATCTTGCCGGATTTGGTCTGCAGCCGGGAAAATTCTCCGGCAAAATCCGGGTAAAGCGACGGATCGCTCAACACGATGGTACAGTTTTCCGGGGAGAAGTTTTCCGGATCACCGGACAGGGTCATCGCCTGACGTGCCGCATCGATCGGGTCGAGTGCCGGATGGATGTTTTCCAGCGGCAGCGGCAGAGTTTTTTCCTGCCACACCTCCGGGATGGGCACGCCCCAGCCGTCATAATCACCGGCATTTACTTCGTCATCGTTGATCCAGATTTCGATTTTGCCGGGGAATTGCCGGTCGATATTCTCCAGTTTGAGTTTGAGCATCCGGGGCAGGTCGGGCAATCCGGCGAGGATGATCCGGTCGATATCGGCAAAGGCGGCGACATCGGTGACGGATTGCCGGTCATATTCCAGTTTATCGGTGAATCCGGCATTGGCAAGTTCCCGGAGGTAGAGTTGTTCCAGTTCGGCAAGTTTTTCCCCCCGGCTGCCCAGCTCTTTTGCCGCATCGGCAATGGAGAACCCGTTGGCAGTCAATTCATCCCGGAATGTCCGCAGGTTTCGGGATGCCGCAAAGCAGTCCACCGGTACCCTGCCGCCGGGAAATACCTCCCGGAAATATTTTTGCCTTGCGGCAGCGGCAGTGAGGACTTTGCCCCAGAGGATCTCTTCGGCAATGGCGGGGACGGCACAAAATTCCTCCCTGCCGAAATTCAACAGCGTTCCGGGCGTGAGCAGCTGCGGCGTAAGCAGTCCTGCCGGGAAGTGATCCGGCAGCAGCTGCAGAACACTCTTTTTGGCAAGCTGTCCCGGCAGAACCAGCAGGATCCTGCCCAGATCACTCAAGCCGTTTTCATTGCGGAATCCCGCCAGACCGCGCGCTGCCGCGGCGGCGGGAAATATGTCAGAGCCGGAAAAAACTCTTTTTGCCATCAACACCTCAACAATTCAATCTGCCGCCGGCTTTGACCAGACGGATATCATTTGCCGAGAGCGGATGGGTGAATACCAGCTCTTTTTTACTGCCGTCAGCTTTGACCAGAATACCGGTGACTTCGCTGCCGGGGGCGAGCTGGGAAGGCAGAGAGATGAATTGCAAAGAGTCGTTTTCTTCGATAAGTTCATAATCAGCCGGATTTTTGAAAATCAGCGGCACAATGCCGAAGTTGATCAGGTTGGCACGGTGGATGCGTTCAATGGCAAGGGCAGCAACGACTTTGATGCCCAGATACATCGGACAGATCGCCGCGTGTTCACGGCTGGACCCCTGACCGTAGCTGTCTCTGCCGATGATGATCCCGTGTTTACCGGCATCCCGCACTGCGGCGGCACGTTCGGCGAATCCGGGTTTTCCGGCTTCATTGAAGCACTCAAACACCACTTTGCTGTAGGCGGGGATGTTGCTGCGCAATTTCAGGTGGACACCGGCAGGCATGATGTGGTCGGTGGTGATTTTGTCACCGACTTTGATGACGACCACGCCGTCGATATTTTCGGGGAGGGCACTGTTGCTGGGCGGCTCACCGATGGTCGGTTTGCGGATGATGCCTTTGCCCGGTTCACCTTTCTGGAAGTGTTCATCGTCGGCAAGGTAAAATTCCGGTTCGGCGATCTCCGGAAATTCGATTCCCAGATCGCGGGGGTCGATAAATTCTCCGGTGATGGCGGCTGCAACGGCAGTTTCGGGGCTGACCAGATAAGACTGGTCGCCTTTGGTGCCGCTGCGGCCGGCAAAGTTGCGGTTGAATGTCCGGACGGTGATGGTATCATCAGCCGGACTTTGACCCTGACCGATACAGGGGCCGCAGCCGACTTCCAGAATTCTGGCTCCGGCGGCAACCAGATCGCCCAGCATGCCGTTGGCGCAGAGCATTTCCAGCACCGGACGGCTGCCCGGAGCGATGCCGAGGGTCACATCGGGGTGGATTTTGCGTCCTTTGAGCGCAGAAGCGACCAGTGCGAGGTCACGGTAACCGCCGTTGGTACAGCTGCCGACCAGCACCTGCCCGACCTTTTTCCCCGCCAGTTCCCGGATGGATTTGATATTATCCGGACTGGAAGGACAGGCGGCAAGCGGTTCAAGCGTGTCAAGGTCGATCTCCACGACCCGGTCGTATTCGGCATCGTCATCTGCGGCAAGTGCAGTGTAATCGGCTTCCCGGTTCTGGCGGCGGAGAAATTCTCTGGTGCGCTCATCGGATGGGAAAATACTGGTGGTAACTCCCAGTTCCGCACCCATATTGGTGATCGTGGCACGCTGGGGGACGCTCAAATCCGCCACGCCCGGACCGAAGTATTCCACGATGGATCCGACATTGCCTTTGGTCGTGAGGATGCTCAAAAGTTTCAAAATCACATCTTTGGCGGCGACCCACGGGCGGAGTTTGCCGGTGAGTTTCACTCCGACGATCCTGGGAGCAGGAATGGTGAATGGCTGTCCCGCCATTGCCAGAGCAACATCCAGACCACCGGCACCGATGGCGATCATGCCGATGCCGCCGCCGGTGGGGGTGTGGCTGTCAGAACCGATCAGAGTTTTGCCGGGTTTGCCGAAGCGTTCCAGATGGAGCTGGTGGCAGATACCATTACCGGGAGGAGAGAAGATCACCCCTTTTTCGGCGGCAACACTCTGCAGATAGAGGTGGTCGTTGCGGTTTTCCGGGCCGTTCTGCATCATGTTGTGATCGACGTAAGAGACGGACAACTCGGTGGCGACTTTGCCGGTTTTCATCGCTTCAAGTTCCAGATAAGCCATGGTGCCGGTGGCATCCTGTGTCAGGGTCTGGTCGATCCGGATGAGCAGT
The DNA here is from genome assembly GCA_015061495.1 of Lentisphaerota bacterium. Classification (GTDB taxonomy): domain Bacteria; phylum Verrucomicrobiota; class Lentisphaeria; order Victivallales; family Victivallaceae; genus UBA1784. The sequence goes on along the minus strand of SUWL01000030.1, from coordinate 21,438 downwards.
TGAGAATCTTTGGAGGGGTCGCCGGAAACCAGATGGGCGGCGATGATTTTCTGAACAAGTGTTCCTTTTGCCATGATATTGTTCCTTTTTGGTTATCGTTCAAATTTTGCAAATTTATTCCAGAGTTTCAGCTTTGGTCGTCCGGTACACCGACTGCACGATCCCCAGCGTAGTCATGGAGGTCATGATGAAAGACCCTCCGTAACTTACCAGCGGCAGCGGCAGTCCGGTCACCGGTGCAATGCCGATGCTCATCCCGGTATTGATGAATATATGACAGAATATCAGTGTCGCCACTCCGCAGCACAGATACCTGCCGTAACCGGAAGTGATGAATGCTGTCCGCAAGATCGAATAAAGCAGCAGTATATAGAGCAGCAGCAGCAGCATTACTCCGGCAAAACCGGTTTCTTCCGCGATGACGGAAAAGATAAAGTCGTTGTTGGAAACCGTCTGCGGCAGAAATCCGAGCTGATTTTGCGTTCCTTCTCCGATTCCGGTTCCCGACCAGCCGCCTGAACCGACGGCAAGGCGCGCCTGATGGGCATTGTGTCCACGATTGCCCAGATCGGCAGTCGGATCGAGAAACGTTTTGATCCGGTCCCGCTGGTAGTCCCGCAAAACAATGGGGTCCTCCCGGAAACTGTCAAAGAGAATAAAACCGATCCCGGCGGCAACAAGCAGTATGCCGATCAGCACATAACGCCACTTGATCCCGAAACAAAAGAGCATGGATGCAGTTATCGGCAGCAGCACCAGAGCACTTCCCAAATCCGGTTCGATAACGATCAGCAGAAACGGTATCCCCACGGTTATCCCGGCAGTAGCCAGACACATCAGCGGCTGTTTTATCATGCCCGGAGCAGAAAATATCGCTGCCAGCATCCCGATGACCATCAGTTTCGCCGGTTCCGAGGGCTGCAGCCGGAATCCGAAAATATTCAGCCACCGCGTTGCTCCATAGATCTTCAAGCCGAAAAGCAGCACCGCTATCAGCAGTACCACCGTCAATGCGTACCCCATGACGATCGCTGCCCGGCAGAATAATGAACGGTAATCCAATGCTGAAACCATGATGTATGCTCCGCCGCCGGCCGCGATCCAAGTCAGCTGGCGGATGAAAAATCCCCGGCTCTCGGCGTTGTCCACCTGGATTCCGGTGGAACGGATGAATATTATTCCGATCGCCAGCAGCAATACCATGGTGATGATCTGCAGATAGTCCAAGGTCCGCAGAACTTTCAGGAACGGCAGCCGGCGTTCAGCTGGATTCATCTACTTACTCCGCATCTGCGGCAAAGGTCTGATCCCGGCGGGGACCGACAGAGATGATGGCAACTTCGGAATCGACCAGTTCCGCCATGCGGGCGAGATATTTGCGGGCATTTTCCGGCAGATCGGCACTCTTGCGTGCATCGCTGGTGCTGCACTGCCAGCCGGGCATATATTCGTAGACCGGTTCGGCAGCTTCGAGTTCCGCTACGGAAGCGGGAAATTCGGTGGTCAGCACGCCGTTGACCTTGTAAGCTACGCAGATGGCGATCTCATCCATCTCATCCAGACAGTCGAGTTTGGTGACCGCCAGTTTGTTGATCCCGTTGACCATGCAGGCGTAGCGGGAAGCCACGGCATCGAACCATCCGCAGCGGCGGGGACGTCCGGTGGTCGCACCGAATTCTCTGCCGACCTGACGGAGTTTTTCACCGGTGGCATCAAATAATTCAGTGGGGAAAGGTCCTTCGCCGACCCGGGTGGTGTAAGCCTTGATCACGCCCCAGACGTCGCGGATGCTCTGCGGAGGCACTCCGCCGCCGGTACAGGCACCGCCGCTGGTGGTGTTGCTGCTGGTGACAAAAGGATAGGTGCCGTGGTCGATATCCAGCAATGCGCCCTGGGCGCCTTCAAACAGCACATTTTTACCCTCTTTGACCGCGCGGTTGACGGAATAGACGGTGTCGCAGACCAGCGGAGCCAGCCGGGTGGCGGCATCCAGAACTTTTGCCAGTTCGGCTTCGACATCCAGCTCGGGTACTCCGGCAGCGGCGAAAATCTTATTGTATCTGGCGCACTCGGTACGGAACTGTTCCGCCAGTTTTTCCGGGAACTTCAGATCGATGGCGCGGATGCCGGAACGGCGCATTTTGTCCATATATGCCGGACCGATGCCGCGTCCGGTGGTGCCGATCTTCTGTTTGGCTTTGTTTTCGCTCAAAGTATCAGCCACGCGGTGATAGATGAAGATCATCTGGGCGCGGTTGCTCAACTGGACATTATCCGTGGAAAAGCCTTTTTCTTCGATGCTGCGCAGTTCCTCATCCAGAGCCACCGGATCGACCACCAGACCATTACCGATGACGCAGGTCACTTCCGGACGGAAGATGCCTGACGGCACCAGATGCAGCACATAGCGTTTATCACCGATTTCCACGGTGTGTCCGGCGTTGTTGCCGCCCTGAAAACGAACCACCATATCCACATCACGGGTGAGTACGTCGATCAACTTACCTTTACCCTCGTCACCCCATTGGGTGCCGACCAGAATGTCTACCGGCATAACAGTTTCTCCAAGATTTTATGCTCCGCCTTTGATTTCAAGCCGGAGCGGTTGGTTGCAAATAAATACTTGAATTATAAAATAGCATGGATGGAGTGTTTTTTCAAACAGTTATGTGTTTTTTTTGATGATTTCTTCATTAAACGCGCGCGGATTTGGATGACGGTGCTTGTAAATGTGCGTTTGAACTGCTATATTGTGTTGATGAGAAAAGTTGAACACCTGTTGAATTATGGAATCACATTATGGAAAAAGTCTGGACAGTCAAGTTGGAGAACGGCGCATCCTTTGAGGTTCGCGGCGCTGAAGAACTGGCGCTCAAAAAGGGTGATCTGTGCGTTTTCCGCAGAGATTTTTATGAAGAATTAGGTACTATCGGTGCGCAGCTGGAGACTCCGAGCATGACTTCGAGGATCGAAGATCTGCCGCAGATTTTGCGCTGTGCCGGAGAACCGGAACTTGCCGAAGCTGCTGAAAACCGCAGCAAAGCCAAAGCTGATATGGCAATCGTCCGGGAATGGATCGAAAAACTCGCTCTGGAAATGAATCCGGTCAATGCCCACTACACTCTTGACCGCAAATTGCTTACCGTGCAGTTTTGTGCCGACGGCAGGGTGGATTTCCGGGAGCTGGTCAAAGAACTTTCCCGGGCGTTGAGTGTCCGGATCGAATTGCGGCAGATCGGCGTGCGGGATGAAACCGGTATTTACGGCGGCATTGCCGTCTGCGGTCAGGTGTTGTGCTGCAACCGCTTCCTTAAAGAGTTCAATTCCATCAACGTCAAGATGGCAAAAGAGCAGGATCTTTTGCTCACTCCCGGGACGATTTCCGGAGTGTGCGGCAGGTTGAAGTGCTGTCTCAAATATGAACATGAGGGCTATCAGGAATTGGAAAAGGGGATGCCGCGCAAAGGAGAGTTCTGCGAAACACCTTCCGGTAAAGGCAGGATCACCGACCGCAATCTGCTTACTTCCAAAGTGAGTGTCACCTTTGAAAACGGCAATGTCCATGTCTTCCATGTTTCGGAGATCACCGTGTGTCCTCCGGAGCGGCACGGCAATAATCCGGACAAAGGCGGCAAAAACCGCCAGCAGGATAAAAAAACGAACGGCAAAAACAACAATCCGGGAGCAAATAAAAAGTGAATCCGGAATTGCTTGAAAAACTTGCTGAACTCGATGCCGCCGGCTTCCTGATCCGGGAAAATGAGCAGGCGGAGGATTTTTTGCAGCGGGTAAGCGATATCGCCGGAACTTATGAAGCGTTTGATGCGGAACTTGCCGCAAATGATCAGGTGGTGGTGTTTGATACATTCAGCGTCAGTGCCGCGGACCGCATCTCTCCGGAACTTCCGGAGGAGGCTGCGGCGATCACCGGAGATCTTTACGGTTTTGCCGTCCGGCATGTGCCGGGATTTTACCTGACAAAGCAGATCGGTCTGCTCTGGGGAGGATGTCTGATCGGCGATCCGGATGCCAATTTTGCGGTATTTCTGCTCCGCAATGCCTTCCGGAAGCACCGGAGATTTCTCAACTACCGCCGGGAGGAGCTGCTTGCCCATGAGTTGTGCCACTCGGTGCGCCACGTGCTGGAAGAACCGCTGCTGGAAGAGTACTTCGCCTATCAGACCTCGCCGTCGCCCTTGCGCCGTTATCTGGGAAACTGTTTTATTTCCGATAGAGATGCCTGGGGATTTCTGCTGCCGGTGATGCTGCTGCCGGTCGCAGAATTGCTCCGGGCGCTGTGGAATCCGGAATTTCCCTCGTGGATATTCTGGATCATGGCGGCGGTTTATCCGCTGTTTCTGCTGGTACGCAACCATTTTTCACGCAAACTGGTTGCCGGTGCCCGCAGGGTTCTGCGGTCGGCGGGGGTGGAAAAGTGCGAAGCGGTGCTTTTCCGCTGTACTCCGGAAGAGTTGGATGAGCTGGGAAAATGCGACCCGGCGGCACTTGCCGGATGGATGGAACAAAAAGCGGCGCAGCAGGTGCGCTGGCAAGTGATAAAATACCGTTTTTTTGACCCCAGGAAGGAAATTGATCTATGAAAATTGAACCGGTGGTGAAGATCGCTTCCCCCTCAAGCCGTCTGGAAGTCTATCCGGATGGTTTGGAATCTGCTGCATGTTTCTGCGGTGATCGGCAGATATTGAGCATCCGCAGGATCAAAACCGGGAATTTCGATGAAGCCTCCGGTCTGGTGGAAAAACTCCGCCGCCATCTGGCAAACGATTCACTCTCTGCGGAAGTTGACAGTGAAAACGTGATCCCGTTCGGCTGTGAATACCGTGTGCGCCGTCACTGGAATTTTGCCGGTGATATCGTGGAATTCACCGACGATATTTCGGCAGACAACGGCGGCAGGATCACCGATCTGTTTCTGGAGGAGATCGTATTTTGCGGGCAGCCAGACAAGGTGGAATATCTTCTTGACGGCGGAGAATTCCGGAGTGTCCCGGCAGTCGGGACGGTTTGTGAAACCGGCAAACTGCCGCTGTTGGTCAGAGTGATTTACGCGGACGGTTCGGCGGCGGAATTTTACAGCGGCGATGACTTTTTCCGGCACAACGGCGCCGCCGCCATTGCCGGAGCTTCGGCGGAACACCGGATCTATGTTGACGGCGAGGGTGTCCACTGGGTGCGCCATGTGCTGATCACCGGTGAAGATACGGTCGTTGAGAAGCGTCCGTGGCGGTTCAAATCGCTCTTTGCCGTCCTGCCGCCGCCGGTGGCGGGAAATTGCGGGGAGAACGGCGGAAATATCGCGCTTGCAGGTTGTTTCGCCGCTCCGGCTCTGCACCGGGAATTCCGCAACTTCGTCCGCAAATCAACGGCAAAAGATCTGCATTTGCAGTTGGACGGCAAATTCTGCTGTACTGACGGTTCCCACATCTCCCGTCCGGGCAGAGCGGTAGCGCACGGTATGCTCGGCGAAGTTTTTGACGATTACATCTGGGCTTCCGGCATTGCCGCCAAACGCGGCGGGAGCTTCACGGCGCAGGTGTCTGCTCCTGAACTGGTAAATTCGGTGATCTGCGCCAATCTGGCACGTCCTGCCGGGATCCTGGAATTCATTGAACCGGAGGAGTTTTGAATATGAGAGCCCGCTTCCGTCCCTGCATCGATCTGCATGACGGCAAAGTTAAACAGATCGTCGGCGGTACGCTGAATACCGACAGCGGCGAAGCCGGATTGCGGACGAACTTCGTTTCCGCTGAAACTCCCGCTTACTATGCGGAACTTTACCGCAAACACGATCTGCCCGGCGGTCATGTCATCCGTCTGGGGTCCGGCAACGATGCCGCCGCTCTGGAAGCTCTGGCGGCATACCCCGGCGGGCTGCAGCTCGGCGGCGGAGTCAATGCGGATAATGCCGGTACTTTTATCGACGCCGGTGCCAGCGGGGTGATCGTCACCAGTTTCGTCTTTGCCAACGGGGAGTTTTATGAGGAAAATCTGCGTAAGCTGATCCGTGCCGTCGGCAAAGAACGGATCATTCTTGACCTTTCCTGCCGCAAAACTCCCGACGGCCGCTATATGGTGGTCACTGACCGGTGGAAAAACTTCACCAGTATGGAACTCAACGGCGCAACTCTGGCACGTTTCGCTGACAGCTGCTGCGAATTTCTCATCCATGCCGTGGATGTGGAAGGCAAATGTTCCGGCATCGACGGCGAACTGCTCACCATGCTCGCGGAATATTCACCGCTGCAGTGCGTTTATGCCGGAGGCATCGCTTCGCTGGCGGATGTCCGGTTCATCGAAGAACACGGCAAAGGCAAAGTGGACTATACGATCGGTTCGGCACTGGATATTTTCGGCGGCAGGATCGCTTTTGAAACTATTGTCAGTCACAGTAAACAACTATAAACATAATTACAAGGGTGTGAAAATGAAAAATTTTCTGGCATTTGACCTCGGTGCATCCAGTGGACGCGCCATTATCGGCAGTGTGGACAACGGCAGACTTGAGATGCGGGAAGTTCACCGTTTCCCCAATGGTCCGGTCGAAAAAGACGGCTCTTTTTTCTGGGATTATCCCCGGCTTTGCGAAGAGTTGAAAACCGGCTTGAAAAATGCTCTGGCAACCGGCGTGAAACTTGACGGCATCGCCATCGATACCTGGGGCGTGGATTACGTTTTCTTTGACCGCAAGACCCTCGCCATGCGCCGTCTGCCCTACAACTACCGGGACCCGCGAACAGTCGCCGCCGCCGAAAAAGTGTGGCAGAAGATCTCTAAAAGTGAACTTTACCGCTGCACCGGTATCCAGTGCATGACCTTGAACACCATCTACCAGTTGTGCGCCCATCTGGAGGCACATCCGGAAGACTTCAAAGACTCCTTTTTCCTGCCCATCCCCGATGCGCTTGCGCTCTCTCTGGGCGGCAAACCGGTGGCGGAATACACCTTTTGTTCCACCACCAATCTGCTTGATCCGGTAAGCCGCAGCTGGCACTGGGAGTTGATCGACCGCCTGGGACTGCCCCGGGAAATTTTCCCGGAGATCGTGGAAGCCGGAACTCCTGCCGGAATGCTCAGCGCGGAACTTTGTGCGCAGCTCGGCTGCGATCCCATCCCCATCTACAAGTGCGGTTCCCATGATACCGCCAGCGCCGTGGCGGCGGCTCCTGCCCCTGCCGAAGGTCAATGGGCGTATCTCTCCGCCGGTACCTGGGCTCTGCTTGGCGTGGAAAATGATGTTCCGGTATTGACTGCCGACAGCGAAAATGCTTCCATTACCAACGAGGGAGGTGTCGGCGGCAAGATCCGTTTCCTGACCAACATCATGGGTTCATGGCTGTTTCAGGAGCTGCGCCGGGTCTGGAACGAAGCGGGCAGAAACCTCTCATTCAACGATATGGAGAATATGGCGCGCCAGAGTGAACCGTGCAAATACTTCATCAATCCCAACTGTTCCGAATTTGCCGCTCCGGGAGATATGCCGGGCAATATCCGGGCATTTATCAAACGCACCGGTCAGGGGGAAAACGTTTCCGATGCTGAAGTCGTCCGGGCGGTTTACGACAGTCTGGCACTTTATTTCAGCGTCAAACTCGGGTTGTTTGAAAAATTGCTGGATACCTCCTACGCCTGTTTGAATGTGGTCGGCGGCGGTACCAAAGACGGATTTCTGATGGAACTTGCCGCCAGCGCGCTCAACCGCCGGGTCGTCGCCGGACCGGTGGAAGCGACTGCCGCCGGAAATATCCTGGTGCAGGCAATGGCGGCAGGCGAACTTGCCGGATTGGACGCCGTGCGCAACGTCATCCGCAACTCATTTGCACTCAAAACGTTTGAACCTGATCCGTCCATGGCTGCCAAATATGCCGCTGCCGCGGATAAATTCAACGCTGTTTCCGGTAAATGAAACGCAAACGGCTGATCCTGACCTCTGCAATCATCGCACTGCTGCTGGCGGCTGTCCCGGCGGCGGTGTGGTTTTGCCGTCCTTCTCCGGCAGCGGAGAAGGAATCGCCGGATCAGCGCATTTTGTACAGTGCCGCCGGCGGGACGGTCAAAAGTCTGGACCCCGCTTTTGCCGATGATCTGGCGAGCCGGGATCTTACCGCCCTGTGCTACGATACGCTCGTGCAGTATGACTATCTGGCTCGCCCATACAAACTTCAGGCATCAATGTTGAGCAAAATGCCGGAAATATCTGCCGACGGCAGGAGTTACAGTTGCGAATTGCGGGATGATCTTTACTTTGCCGCCGATCCGGTATTTCCCGACCGGGATTCCCGTAAAGTAACGGCGCAGGATGTGAAGTTCTCCATCCTGCGGATCGCTGATGCCCGCAACCATTCGCCGGTCTACTGGATCTACCGCAACCGGATCAGCGGCATCGGGGAGTTCCGCAAAATCACGGAAAACACCGCCAAAGGTGACCTCTCCGTCTACGACCGGGAAATTCCCGGGATCAGGATCATTTCTCCCCGGAAATTCATATTGACACTGGATCAGCCCGATCCCGGTTTCCTCTATTTGCTTGCCATGCCCAATGCCGCAGTGGTCTCCCGGCGGGCGGCGACCGCTGAAAAACGGGGACAGCTCGCCCGCAATCCCGCCGGCAGCGGACCATTTGTCCTCGATGAGTGGATCCCCAATCTGCATTTGCGCTTTTCCAGAAATCCGGACTACCGTGAGGAGTACTTCCCGCAGGCGGCAGATCCGGCAGACCGCACCCGCCGTCTGCCGCTGCTCGACGGTGTGGTGATCAGTCAGATCCGTCAGCCCATGACCCAGTGGATGCTCTTTTTGCAGGGAAATCTGGACTACAATGCTCTGGATAAGGATAATCAGGAAACGCTTGCCGGCAGCGGAGTGCTTTCTCCGGCACTGGCGGCACGTCGGGTGGTAATGGATGTGCGCAGTGAATTTGAGATCCGCTATGTGGGTTTCAACTTCCGGGATCCGGTGCTGGGTAAAAATCTGAAACTGCGGCAGGCATTGCGCGAGGCTTACGATATCCGCCGCCGGATCGACCATGCTTCCGGGATGCTGCTGGCGGCGGCAGGACCGATACCACCCGGAGTGGCGGGGCATATCCCCGCTCCCCCGGCAGAACACCCGGACCGTGCGGAGGTCGCCCGGTTGCTGGCTGAAGCAGGTTATCCCGGCGGTATCGATCCGGCGACCGGAGAGAAACTGGAGTTGACCTTTGATCAGGCAGGTTCCACCACCGGTCACCGGCAGATGGGAGAACTGGCAGCAGATGACTGGAGCAAGGCGGGGATAACGGTGATTTCCCGGCTCAACAGCCGTCCGCGTTTTTCCGACAAATTGCGGCGGGGCAAATTTCAGCTTTTCCGTTATTCATGGATCGGTGATTACCCGGATGCACTGAACTTCCTGCAGCTCTTTTATTCCGGAAACATCGGCAGCTGCAACTACTGCGGATTTGCCGATGCGGAATTTGACCGGATGTATGAAAAAGCCGTGACCATGGAGGATTCTCCGGAACGGACGGCTCTTTATGAGAAGATGGTGAAACTGCTTTTTGACAGGTGTGTCTGGATCTGCGAAGGTTTCCCGGTTTCCGGGGTGCTGCGCTACGACTGGCTGGGTAACAGCGTGCCGCATGATTTCAGTTTCACCCGCTGGAAATACCTCTCCATCGACCCGGTCAAACGGGCGGCGAGCAAAGCGGGATTCAAGCCGCTGTCATTATCTGAATTGTCCGGAGGCGGCAAATGAGCGGTGCCGTCAATCCTCTGTACCGGGCGTTGCGCCGTTTTGCCGGTGACCGGATCGCGCTGACCGGAGCGGCGGGGATCATATTGCTGCTGATCCCGGCGGTCTACGCGCCATTCATCGCCAATGGCCGACCGCTGTTGCTGATTTCGGCAGACGGCAGGTGGTCGCTGCCGTTTCTGCGCTTCATCTTTGCTCCGGAAAGTTCCGAAATTATGGTGGAGAAACTCTTCAATTTCCTGGCATTGTTTCTGCCCGCGGCCGTTGTGATACTGACCGTATTCAAGCGAAAAGCGGTCAAAATTCTCCTGCTGACAGCTGCGGTACTGTTCACTGCCGGGGCATTCACCGGCACTGAACCGGTGATGGACCGGCAAAATTACCGGGAAAGCACCAAAAATGCCCGTTTCGCCCTCTTTGCGCCCATTCCCTATGGACCCGATGAGATCGCCGGAGTGCCGTGTGCTTCTCCGGATGATGAACATATTCTCGGGTGTGATGATGTCGGCAGGGATCTGGCGGCGAGACTCATCTACGGAGCGAGAGTGTCGCTGGCAACCGGATTGCTGGCAACGGTACTGGCAATGGCGATCGGTTTGACGGTCGGGATGTGTGCGGGATTTTTCCGGGGGACATTTGATCTGCTGTTTATGCGTCTGGTGGAAATTCTGCTCTGTTTCCCGACTTTTTTGCTGCTGTTGATATTGATGTCGATGCTGGGGGATTACCGGATCGGTGAATCCATACCGCTGGTGATTCTGGTGATCGGGCTTACCGGGTGGATAAATCTGGCATTTCTGGTGCGCGGTGAAACGCTTAAAGAGAGTTCGCTGGCGTATGTGCAAAGCTGTATCGTTTCGGGGGTTTCTCCGTGGCGGATCATGTTCCGGCATCTGCTGCCGAATATTTCGGCACCGGTGCTGATCAGTTTCACCTTTGGCGTGGCTGGGGCGATCATCGGTGAAAGCGGTTTGAGTTTTCTGGGATTCGGAGTCCAGCCGCCGACGGCAAGCTGGGGTAATTTGCTGCGGCAGGCGTTTGACAACCCCATGGAGTACTGGCATCTGACCTTTTTTCCGGGGGCGGCACTTTTTATTGCGGTGCTGTCATTCAACTTTACCGGCGAAGGGTTGAGGCGGGCATTTGAGGTAAAAGAGGAGTGAAAATGTACCGTGAAATTTTGAAAAAAGCGGTGGATGGCGCATTTCTGGACAAGACGGAGATCGCCGTACTGCTTGCTCCGCCGGATGAAGCGGCGGAAGGGGAACTTTTTCAGGCGGCGCAGGGGTTGAAAAGGGAACTTTTCGGCAATCTGGTCAATCTGCGCGGGCTGGTGGAGTTTTCCAACATCTGTACCCGGGATTGCCTCTACTGCGGCATCCGCAAAAGCAATTCCAAAGTCACCCGTTATGTGATGAGCATGGATGAGATCGTCCATGGTGCCGCGCTGGCAGGTGAATTCGGTTACGGTTCGGTGGTGCTGCAAAGCGGCGAACGCAGCGATGCGGCATTTGCAGATCTGGTGGAGGAGATTTTGTTCCGCATAGGTGAATTGCCGTATAAACCGGGGATCACGCTCTCCTGCGGCGAACAGAGTCTGGCAACTTATCTGCGCTGGCGCAAGGCGGGAGCAAAAAGGTATCTGCTCCGCATCGAGAGTTCCAGTGAAAGCATTTACCGTGCCATCCATCCGGCAGAAACTACGCTTGCCGCCAGAAAAGCGGCATTGGAAAGATTGAAAGAAGCCGGTTATCAGACCGGTTCCGGAGTGATGATCGGTCTGCCGGGGCAAAGTACGGCGGATCTGGCTGGAGATATCGATTTTTTCCGGACGATGGATCTGGATATGATCGGCATGGGACCGTTTATTCCGCAGGCAGATACGCCGCTTGGCAAAAGCGGGCCGGATTTGCCGGGCATGGCGGAACAGCGTTTGAAACTCTCTTTGCGGATGATCGCCGTTACCCGGCTGGTGTTGCGGGATGTGAATATCGCGGCGACGACGGCACTGCAGGCGATCGATCCGGTCAGCGGCAGGGAACGGGGGATCTGCGCCGGGGCGAATGTGATCATGCCCAATGTCGGAGATACTGCGTTCCGCAAGGATTATCAGCTTTACAACGGCAAACCGGCTCTGGATGAGAATGCGGAAAGCATCCGCACCCAACTGATCGGATCTCTGGCGGCGATCGGAGAAGTGCCCCGTTTCCACGAAGACGGCGATCCGCCGCATTACTTCCGGAGGATGGCAAATGCGGGAATTTGACTTCAACAAATATGTGCGTAAAAATTCCGCTCCGGATCTGCCGGAATATCAGTTGAGCCGTCATGCGGTCGTGATCCCGGTATACAATGAATTGACCCATTTCGCGGCGACAGAACACTCGCTGCGGCAGGCAATGGCAAAAATTCCGGAACATATCGCCATTATCGCAGTGATAAATTATCCGCCGCATGCGGATAAACGTGATTCTGAAACGCTTTACGAACTGATCCGTACCGGAGTTTTTCCCGGGGTATATCCCATTTTTCTGCCGGAATTATCCGGCGGAGCCGGGGCGGCACGCAAAGCGGGCATGGATGCCTTTATCCGCACATTGCAGGCGGAAGATATGGAAAAAAGCGTGATCTTTTCCATGGATGCCGACACGCTGGTTGCGGAGGATTATTTCGTAAAAGTTTTGCCGGAAGCACTCAAAGGCGGGGCGGTTTCCATCGGCTTCAAACACCAGCGTGCCGGAGATGCGCTCCATCAGGCGGCGATCGACTGTTACGAGGATTATCTTGCCGGTTATGTGGACAGACTCCGGCAGGCGGGGTCACCTTACGCCTTTTTTACCGTGGGTTCCGCCTTTGCGGTGCGGTGCGATGCGTATTTGAAAGCCGGGGGAATGAAAGTCCGGGAAGCCGGAGAGGATTTCTACTTCCTGCAGGCGGTCGCCAAAACCACCGGTGTGCGCAGCATTGAGGAAAAACTGGTGTATCCTTCGCCGCGGATCTCCACCAGAGTGCCTTTCGGTACCGGTCCGGCGGTGGCACAGATATTGCGCGGGGAAGAGTTGAATGTGATCCCCGACGGGGCGTTTGTCATGCTGAAAAAAGTGCTGGATTCTGTCTGCAGTGAAAATCTGACTTCACCGGAAAATTTCCTGTTGAAACTGCCCGCCGCCGCTGCGGAATTTTTCCTGCGGGAACGCTTCCCGGAGGTCTGGAAAAAGGTGCTCGCCAATCTTCCGGCAAGAACAGATGCGGCAGTCAATGCGTTCCACGAATGGTTCGACGGGCTGAAAACCCTGCGATTTTTGCATTTTTTCAGCGGATTTATGAAAAAAATATGAAAAAGCAGTTGACAAAAATATTTTTCTGCGGTATTTTATCATTTGGATAACTTACGAATATTCTTAAAAAATATTTACGGATCTACGGAGAAAGAACTATGAAGAATGATTTTTCCCAGTATGTGGACAAAGATTCGGTAATGACTCTTGTCGGGAAAACCAAACTGGAAGTTATGGATCAGCTGATTTCCAGAGCGGCGGATTTGACCAAATTGAGCCGCGATGTGATCTTCCGTCTGGCATGGAAACGTGAACAGATGATGACCACCGGCGTCGGCGGTATGCTCGCACTGCCCCATATCCGCGTCAATGATATCCTGCACCCCTATGTGATCGTCGGCGTTTGCGAGAATCCTATCGAAGATTACCAGGGCTTGGATGATCAGCCGGTGCGGGTGATCGTATTCACGGTCGCTCCGGATGAGAATCAGGAAGCCTATCTGCAGCTGCTCTCCAGTATTTCCCGCAGACTGCGCAATCAGAAACTGATCGATCAGATCCTCGGTACCGTCGGAAACACCGTCGATCTGCTCAAAGTCATCCAGCAGGAAGAAGACCCCCAATGAGCATCGAGTCAACCCCCGCCGCTCCCAAAGCCCAGTTGGATTTTCACTGCCTTACCGATGATTGCGAGGGCGTGGTCGGTTTTGATATAGCCGATGTCGCAGATGCGGATTTCCAGGCGGTCTGTCCGGTGTGCCACCGGGCGTATGCGCTGGATGAAACACTGCGCGGCAAATTGCTGCGGATGATGAAGCTGATCGCTTCCATCCGTGAATGTGAAGATATCCTCGGTGACAGCGTGGTGTCGGTCAATGTCGCAGGCGGCGAGGTCAGAGTGCCTTACGCTTTGCTGCTGACCCGGCTCAATACGCTTATCACCCTTGAGATCGCCGGCAGGAAGATCGACTTCCACTTGTGGGTCGAACCTTCCAGTCCCCAGTTGTTCCGTTAAGAGGCTGTTTCATACACGATAAAGAATCAACTGCGGCAAAACTGGCAAATCAAAGCGGCGTTCAGGGCGAAAGACGGTCAAAATGATCCTTTCGCCCTTCGGTGCAATTATGGATTTGATAAAAATTGAAGTTTTTAATGTATAAAAATGTGAGGTAATACCATGACTGAAAACGAAATCATCAACATTCTCAAAGAATCCGGAGCGCTGCTTACCGGTCACTTCCAGCTCCGCAGCGGTCTGCACAGCAACCAGTTTTTCCAGGCGGCACTGCTGCTGCAGTATCCCGACAAAGCCGAAGTGGTCTGTTCCCATTTGGCGGAGAAGTTCAAGGGCGAAAAAATTTCTGCAGTCATCAGCCCCGCAGTCGGCGGTCTGATCGTCGGTCAGGAGGTCGCCCGCGCATTGGGATGCCGCGCCATTTTCGCGGATAAAGAGGACGGCGAACTGGTGCTGAAACGCGGTTTCTCCATCGCTCCGGGAGAGAAGATCCTCGTCGCTGAAGATGTCGTGACCAAAGGCGGCAGAGTCCAGCAGACCATCGACCTCGTCCGCAGCAAAGGCGGTGATGTCGCCGGTGTCGCGGTGATCGTTGACCGTTCCGGCGGTACTGCCTCCTTTGACGTGCCGAAATTCGAGAGCGCATTGAAACTGTCTCTGCCCACCTACGACCCGGCAGAGTGTCCTTTGTGTGCGGAAAAATTGCCGATCGACCGTCCCGGCAGCAAGTAATTTCCACATAAGGACCGATTTTCAATGATAAATGCCATTATCAAAGCCATTTTCGGTACCAAAAGCCAGCGGGATGTCAAAAGAATGCGCCCGCTGGTTGCCCGTATCAATGCGCTTGAACAGGAGTATCAGCAGTTGACCGATGAGCAGCTGCAGGCAAAAACTCCGGAGTTCAAAGAGCGTCTCGCCAATGGTGAGACCCTTGACAGCATCATGTGCGAAGCGTATGCTGTAGTCAAAAATGCCTGCCGCCGCCTGTGCGGTAAAAGCCGGGAAGTTTGCGGTCAGGAGCAGGTGTGGAACATGATCCCCTTTGACGTGCAGCTTATGGGCGGTATCGCTCTGCATCGGGGTTCCATCGCTGAAATGGCCACCGGTGAAGGTAAAACACTGGTAGCTACCATGCCGCTTTACCTCAATGCCCTGACCGGTAAAAACTGCCAGTTGATCACCGTTAACGACTATCTGGCACGCCGTGACTCCGAATGGATGGGGATGGTATTTGAATTTCTCGGTCTGACGGTCGGCTGTCTGCAGAATATGCAGCCCCCGCAGATCCGTAAAGAACAGTATGCCTGTGATATCACCTACGGTACCAACAGCGAATTCGGTTTCGACTACCTGCGTGATATGGGCATGGCGACCGAAGCGGATCAGATCGTTCAGCGCGACCATTATTACGCCATTGTGGACGAGATCGACAGTATTCTGATCGACGAGGCGCGTACTCCGCTGATCATTTCCGGACCGGTGCCGATGGCGAGCAACCAGTATGCCGAACTCAAACCGCCGGTCGCCCAGCTTTACACCAAACAGAATATGCTCTGTTCCCGGCTGGTGCGCGAAGCCCGCGAAGAGCTTGCCAAAGAGGATATTTCTGCGGAAGAGTACGAAAATGCCTGTATGAAACTGCTGCAGGTCAAATTCGGTATGCCCACGCACCGGCAGCTGCTGCACGCTCTGGAAGACGGCGATATCCTGCGGGAAGTGGAGCGGCTCGATTCCAAAGTCCACAGCGACAACAACCGCGGTATGCTGCAGGAGGTTCAGTCCGTCCTTTACTTCACCATTGATGAAAAGACCCACGAAGCCGACCTTACTGAACTTGGCAGAAATACCTTGAGTCCCGACAGCCCGGAAGACTTCATCGTGCCGGATCTGCTCGGTGAACTCCACCGCATCGAAACCGATGAGAACCTTTCGGCAGAAGAACGGGTGGAAGCGAAAAACCGCTTCCAGGAGCAGTTCGCCGCCAAAA
This sequence comes from Lentisphaerota bacterium, assembly GCA_015061495.1. Lineage (GTDB taxonomy): Bacteria > Verrucomicrobiota > Lentisphaeria > Victivallales > Victivallaceae > UBA1784. Next base: position 5,405 of record SUWL01000030.1, on the reverse strand, counting down.
GCGAGCGTCTCCATGACCTTTCCCAGCTGCTCAAGGCATACTGCCTCTTTGAGAAAGATGTCAATTATGTCGTGATGGACCGCAAAGTGATGATCGTTGACGAACATACCGGCCGACTGATGCCCGGCAGACGTTTCTCCGACGGTCTGCATCAGGCTCTGGAAGCCAAAGAGGATGTGCCGATCGAACAGGAAACCCAGACCATGGCGACCATCACCATCCAGAACTACTTCCGCATGTACGAAAAACTTGCCGGTATGACCGGTACCGCCGAAACGGAAGCCTCGGAATTTCACCAGATCTACAAACTGGATGTCACGGTCGTTCCCACCAACCGTCCCTGCATCCGGCAGGATGAGAATGATTCCATTTTCAAGACCAAACGGGAAAAATTCAACGCCATTCTGGATGATGTTGCCGAACGGCACGCCCAGGGACAGCCGGTGCTGCTGGGTACGATTTCCGTGGATGACTCCGAGAAACTCTCCCGGATGCTCAAGATCCGCAACATCCCGCACAACGTGCTGAATGCCAAAAATCACCAACATGAGGCGGAAATCGTTGCCCGTGCCGGCCAGCTCGGCGCCGTGACCGTCGCCACCAACATGGCAGGCCGCGGTACTGATATCAAACTCGGCGAAGGTGTCGCGGAAAAGGGCGGATTGCATGTCATCGGCAGTTCCCGTCACGATTCCCGCCGTATCGACCGGCAGCTGCGCGGCCGCTGTTCCCGTCAGGGCGATCCGGGCAGTTCCAAATTTTATGTTTCGCTGGAAGACGATCTGATGCGTCTTTTCGGCGGCGACCGGATCATCAAAATTTTTGACCGTTTCGGGTTGAAAGAGGGAGACGAACTTCAGCATCCGTGGCTGGATCACTCCATTGAAACCGCCCAGAAACGGGTCGAACAGCAGCACTTCGGCATCCGTAAACGGACGCTGGACTTTGACGATGTGATGAATAAACAGCGGGAGATCGTCTACGCATTGCGCAAGGATGCCCTGCTGTCGGAAACTCCTCACGAAGTGCTTTTCGCCATCATCGACCAGGTGGTCGAGGAGATCGTCAATAAAGTCGTGATCGGCAATGACGGCAAAAATGACGGTAAATTCAAAGCCGACACCCTTGCCGCTGAACTCAACGCGGTCTTCCCGCTGGAATTCAAAGAAGATTTCTTCTCCGCCGGGATCGACGGTGATAAAGTCACTGATCCCCGGGCGCTGGCACTGCAGATCATCGAACGGATCGAAAATGCCTACGCCGACCGCAATGCCGCACTGGAAGATGCCGATCTGGATTATCTCCAGCGGCACACCATCCTCGAAGCGATCGACCGCTTGTGGCAGGAACACCTCTACTCCATGGATCAGCTGCGTTCCAGCATGTCGTTGCGGGTCTATGCGCAGAAAGATCCGCTGGTCGAGTACAAAAATGAGGCATTCGGCATATTCAAAAGCATGATGGATCAGGTTTATATGGATGTGGCAAAAAATCTTTTCCGCATCACCATCAACCGGATCATGTCCATTGAGGAACTGCTGGCATCCATGCCGCAGGAGATGCGCCATCAGACGATGGAGCAATTCGGTATTCCCGTTCCGGAGGAAGAGGAAGCGCCGAAAGAAGAAGTACAGATCACATTTCACCGGGAAACCCCGAAGGTCGGACGCAACGATCTTTGCCCCTGCGGAAGCGGTAAAAAATATAAAAAATGCTGCGGTAAAGAGCAGTAATTACGATTGGAGAATTTGAAATATGGCATCTATGGAACCGTTGCCGAGAGCATACGAATCGGCAGAAGTTGAGAAAAAGTGGTTTCCCGAATGGGAAAAAGCAAATTGTTTTCATGGCGATCCGGCTTCAGCAAAACCGGGATATTCGATCGTTATCCCCCCGCCGAATGTCACGGGCATCCTGACTCTGGGACATGTGCTGAATAACACCTTGCAGGATATCCTCTGCCGCCGCGCCCGGATGAAAGGTTTTGAAGTGTGCTGGTTCCCCGGTACCGACCACGCCGGTATCGCTACCGAAGCACGGGTGGTGAAATATCTCAAAGAAACCGAAAATGTCACCCGGGACGAACTGGGCAGAGATGAATTCATCAAACGGGTCTGGCAGTGGAAAGAGGAGTTCGGCGGCAAAATCATCCGTCAGCTCCGCACACTGGGCTGTTCCTGCGACTGGGAACGGGAACGATTCACTATGGATGAGGGGCTTTCGGCGGCAGTCCGCAAAGTTTTCATTCAGCTTTATGAAAAAGGATACATCTACCGCGGCCAGCGCATGATCAACTGGTGTCCGGCTGCCAAAAGCGCACTTTCTGATGAAGAGGTGATCTACAAGGATGTGGCGGGCAAATTCTACTATTTCCGCTATCCGCTTGCCGACGGCTCCGGTTATCTGACCGTTGCCACCACCCGTCCGGAAACGATGTTCGGCGATACCGCAGTGGCTGTCCACCCCGAAGATCCCCGGTTCAAAGATCTCATCGGCAAAATGGTCAAACTGCCGCTTACCGACCGGGAGATCCCCATCGTCGGCGATCAGCACGCTGACCCGACCAAAGGTACCGGCTGTGTCAAAATCACTCCGGGACATGACCCCAACGACTTTGAAGTCGGTAAACGGTGCAATCTGGAAGTTATCAATATCATGAATCCGGATGGTTCGCTCAACGATTTCTGCCCGGCGGAATTTGTCGGCATGGATCGTTTCGCTGCCCGGGAACTCTGCGTGAAACGGATGGAAGAGGCCGGTTTGCTGGAGAAAATCGAAGATATCACCCATGCCGTCGGCTTCTCTGAACGCGGCAATGTGCCGATCGAAACCCTGGTCAGTGCCCAGTGGTTCTGCAAGATGGGCGAACTTGCCAAACCGGCGATCGAAGCGGTCAAAAGCGGCAAGATCAAGTTCCATCCGGAACGGTGGACCAAAACCTATTTCCACTGGATGGAGAATATTCAGGACTGGTGTATTTCCCGGCAGTTGTGGTGGGGACACCGGATCCCGGCATGGTACAATGAAAAGGGCGAGATCTACATCGGTGAAGAAGCTCCGGCAGGAGATAACTGGCGTCAGGAAGAGGACGTGCTGGATACCTGGTTCAGCAGCTGGCTGTGGCCGTTCTCCATCATGGGCTGGCCCAACGGCGGCAAAGAGGAGATGGAGAAATTCTACCCGACCAATGATTTGGTGACCGGGCCGGATATCATCTTTTTCTGGGTGGCGCGCATGATCATGGCGGGATGTGAATTTACCGGACAGATCCCCTTTAACAATGTGTACTTCACCAGTATCATCCGCGACGATCTGGGCAGGAAACTCTCCAAAAGTCTGGGCAACTCTCCCGACCCGCTGGATGTGATCAAAGAATATGGCGCCGATGCGCTGCGTTTCTCCATTGCCTACATCGCTCCGATCGGCATGGATATCAAATACAGCAATGAAAAGTGCGAGATCGGCAGAAACTTCGCCAACAAACTCTGGAACGCCTGCCGTTTCCGGCAGATGCAGGGAGATTGTTCGGCTAACTGCCGGGAACTGCCCGCCGGAGAACTCTCAAGTGACGAGAATTGGATGCTCGCCAAACTTGATGCCGCTACGGAAACGATTGAAAACGAGTTGGAAAATTTCCGTTTCCACGCTGCGGCACACGCCTTGTACGACCTGGTCTGGAGCGATTTCTGCGACTGGTTCGTGGAAGCGGAAAAGGTTCCGATGCGCGCCGGCGGAGCCGACAAGGAGCGGGCGCTGGCGGTGCTGGACTACGCACTTTTCCGGATTTTGAAACTTCTGCACCCCTTTATGCCGTTCATCACTGAAGAGCTGGCGCACCGTATGGGCTTTGTGGAAGACGGCAAATTCCTGATGTTTGAATCGTTCCCGACCACCGGCAGCGGCAGAAGCGATGCGGCAAAGGCCGCCGTTACGGATGCCAAATTTGAATTGATCCGTGCCGGACGTTTCCTGCGCAGCAGTTACAACCTGCCTGACGGCAAGAAACTCAATTTCCACGTCAAAGCCGCCAATGCGGAGATGGCAGAATTCCTCAACGGAGAACTTGCCTCCCTCAAGAGTCTGCTCAATGCCAATGATATAGAGATCACACTGGAAGCATTCGATGCCGACAAGCGCGGAGCTGCCGCCAGTCAGACCGTAACTTGCGGCGTGGTGAGTCTGCCGCTTGCCGACCTGATCGATATCGATGCAGAGGTCGCCAGGCTCAATAAGCAGCTCGCCGATCTGAATAAGTGGATCGCCGGTACCCGCGGTCGTCTGGCAAATGAGAAGTTTGTCAATTCAGCTCCCGCCCAGGTGGTGGCTGATGCCCGCACCAAACTTGCCGAATTGGAGCAGAAAGCTGCCGAAACGGAAAAACTGCTGGCGGTATTGACCAGATAAGTTCTTTTGCAAAATGCGCCGCAGTATGTTGACGATCAATGAATATATTGCGGTGCATCTCTTGCATTATCGTCACTCCGGTGTTATATTATTATAGAATTACAGTGTGAGCAGCAGTTGGGGGAATCCTTTATGTCCGAATATATGTTTCATGGGCTTGACAGTTATGATACTCCGGATAATCATCCGGTATCGCTGATGTTCAAGCTGATGTTCAAAAGCCGTTGGTACTTTTATTTGCGTAATTTCGGGACGTTTGTCAAAAGCGGCAGATGTGCCGCCAAAGGGCAGCTGGACAAGGATCATCAGATCCACTACTCCAACGACAACATCCGATTGATCGAGGATTGCGGTTCAAAGGTGCATTTGCGCGGTTTGAATCACCTGCGTGATCTGCAGGGCAAACCGGTCGTGATCATCGGCAATCACATGAGTCTGCTGGAAACGGCATCGCTGCATGCGATCATCCGGGAATACGTGGACTTTGCCTTTGTGGTCAAGCAGTCATTGCTGGAAACGGCATATATCAAAGATATCCTCATCGCGCTCGGCGCGATCGGTGTTTCCCGCACCAACCCCCGTGAAGATCTGAAAAAAGTTCTTTCTGAAGGCAAAAAAGTTCTGCAGGACGGCCGTTCCATGATCGTCTTTCCCCAATCCACCCGCACGCGGGTATTTGACCGGGAGCAATTCAACTCCATCGGGGTGAAACTGGCAAAATCCGCCGGAGCGGCGGTGGTTCCCATGGCGTTGAAAACCGATTTCCTGGAAAATGGCAAAGTGATCCGGGATCTGGGGCCGATCTGTCCGCAGCGGGAGGTTTATTTTGAATTCGGTGCGGCAATGGATATCGAGGGCAACGGTCAGGCGCAGCAGGAGTATGTGGAAAATTTCATTGCCGAAGCCTTTGAACGTTGGAAAAATGAGGAGAAACAGTGATGGCATTGCGCTTTACGCTGAATAAAAAATTGCTGCTGCTGCTGTTAGGCGGGATATTGAGT
>SUWL01000029.1 GCA_015061495.1 Lentisphaerota bacterium | reverse complement strand
CGTACAAAACGCCAGTTTGCAATAACACCGCACCCCCGCCTCTGGATGCACCCCGGGGGGGAAAGTTCCCCCGTGACTGTGGCGGGATAAATCCTCGCCACCTCTCATTTGTCCTGCAACCGTTTGTTTACATACAGTATGATGCAGACCATTGGAGGCTGGCACCGCAGTCTGCAAACGTTTTATACGCGCACTGACGCTTTTTTGCAGTGTCACGGCAAAAAAACATCAATTCTTCTCAAAAACAGAGTTTCTCTGCTGCCGGGAGAATGCGCCGGGGGCGATACCGAAGTATTCTTTGAATGATTTGGAAAACTGGTAACGGTCGGCGAATCCGCAGAGTTGTGCGGCTTCGTTGATCGAATATCCGCCGTTGACCAGCATGGTTCTGGCGCGGTTCAGGCGCATACTGATGAAAAATCGTTTCGGGGAAATTTTCAGAGTATTCCGGAAAACGCGGCAGAAGTTATTCACGGACATCCCGGCGGCTTTGGCAAGGGTGGTATTATTGACATGTTTAAGTTTTTCGGCGGCGTGGAGTGCTTTGGTTATTCTTTCGTCCATTGGGGTATTATGTGAAAATGCTTCATCCGGCAGCCGGGTCAGGTATTCCATGATCATGATGTGCCAGTGGAGCATATTTTTCACGCCGGTGGTATGTAAAAAGTTTTTATAGAAGCGTTCGGCCGGTTCAGGATCGAGGCGGTAGATCTTTTTTTCCACCCGGTCAAAGGGTGAACCGGCGGTAAAGTGGGTATAAAGGTGCGGGAATATGCCATCGGAAAAGGCGGATATGGTGGTATATGCCGGAATCAGAAATGCGTGTTCCGGGGTGACATCGTACCTGGTATTACCGCAGATGATTTGCGCCCCCGGCGTGGGATTCCAGAATAAAAACCATGCCGGATGGATCACTTCGTGGCAGTTCCATGAAACTTTTTCCAAATAGAGAGCCAGATGGATATCAATGGGAAGTAACGTGAATGGATTGGGGCATTTTGACATATTTTTTTCACAATTTTGACATTTATTTTTTTATTTTCCGGTGTATAATATAGCATTGACATTAAAGATATACAAACCGTTATCAACATTTGGTACAAGGAGAAACATCATGAGCAAAAAAGACAATCGCTTCTGGGTATGGGGTTATACACTGGATAAAGTTCCCGGTCCGTCATATTTCGTCAATGGTCCGACTTCCTGCAGTTTGGAGACTGCTGCTGATTATCTGGGCTGTTCCAATCTCTGCTGGATGAATTCCCTGCATTCAATGGATGCGATCTGCGATCAGAATTTCACCCGGCTGGAAAGATTTGAATCCATCCTCTGCGGTCTGACCCATATCGAACACGATTACCCCGGCAGCGGCAAGTGGGAGATGTTTTATAAGGAATCCGCCGCCAAAATCGCCGAATATTCCCGGAAATACCCCAATATCAAAGGGGTGATCCTCGATGATTTCCGCGCCCCGGAAGGTCCCAGCGGCAAACTTACCGATGAGGATCTCCACGTCATCAATGCCGCAATGAAAGAGGTCAATCCCGATTTGAAACTCTATCTCGTCCAATACCATACCCGGCAGGATTTTACCAAACTTGAGAGCTGCAGCAAGGATTTTGACGGCTTGAGCATCTGGTCATGGCGATCGACCGATTACTTCTGGAACGCACTTTATGAAGATGATATCATGCTGCTCCGCCGCCTTTTCCCCGATAAAGATATCATTCAGGGACAGTTTATCCACGCTTACGGTGATGCCGGCGGCGCCCAGCCCATGGATCAGATGATCCTGCAGTGCAACAAAATCGCCAAAGAACTCGACCGCAACAGTATCAACGGCTGGTGCGCACTGCAAAGCGGCTATTTCTGCCGCCTTGATCACCGGGAACAGGTCGAATACCTGAAAAATTTCTGGAACTGGTTCCGGGATACCCATACCATCCTTTGATACAGTTCCCGGCACGTTTGTCTGCCGACACTGCAAGCAAAACACGCCTGTATATCCGGGCGTTCCTTCGTCAGTGCGCGTATAAAACGTTTGCAAACTGCGGTGCCAGCATTTAATGGTTTGCATCATACTGTATGCAAACAAACGGTTGCAGGACAAATGAGAGGTGGCGAGGATTTATCCCGCCGCAAGGGGGTTCCGGGGGAACTTTCCCCCGGGTGCGGCAACCGCGTTCACAATCCAAGATCCCGACTGCCGATATAAAAATCGGCAGCGGGTCTGATTGTGAACGCATGATTGAGCCGTAAGCCAGCCCCGCCGGGAAACGCGCTAACCACCCGAATAAATCCCGCCTTGGCGGGCGCCGTAGGGGGTGCAGGGGGGGCGGCGTGAGCGCCCCCCTGCAAAAGAAACGCCGGGAATGCATACAAAGGCGGCGTGAGCGCCCCCCTGCAAAAGAAACGCCGGGAATGCATGCAAAGGCGGCGTGAGCGCCCCCCTGCAAAAGAAGCGCCAGTGCGCGTACAAACGGTTGCAGGACGAATTAGAGGTGGCGAGGATTTATCCCGCCACAGTCACGGGGGGAAAGAGAGCTTTCCCCCCGGGGGGGCGGTTTTCTGCAAATTACGGCGGTACGGCAGCCGCATATCCATTGTACATTACGGCTTGTAAAAAAGGTGACTGCGGGTTATATTTAAAAGGTGTACAATGGTAAAAATGTTCCGTTTTCCGGACAGAAAGAGAAGTATGCTATGAAAAAATTGCTGTTTATTTGTGCCTGCACTATCGCAAGTTCCTTGAGCGCAGTTGTTCCCGGTGACCGTCCGGGAAGTGCGTCCGCGCGTTTGGAGTGGCTGGATTGTTCCCCGATGCCGTTCGGCAGGATCGATCCTGAAGTTCATAAAAATATCCCCCCCCTGCGGGCACTGGTATTCATGTACACCCGGGCGGCGGACAGCGACCGCACCATCAGTATGCTGGAATCACTGCGCCGTCAGAATTACGAAAAGGTGTTGATTTCGGCGATCACCCCGGATTCTCCGGATGATGCACAGGAGTTCCGCAAGCGGCACAAAGATGTGCGTGTCCGCATGGCGGTCGATCTGGAACGCCGTCTTACACCGGAATATATGCACGGCAGCATCATGCTCTTTCCCATGGCTTTTCTCATGGATGCCGACGGCGTTATCATCTGGCGCGGCGAAGCGGTCGATCTGCCTGAAGCAGTTGAACTGCAGCTCGCCGGCAAACTGGATTTGGCTCTGCAGAAAAAAACTGCGCCGATGGTCTATCAGATGCAGCAGCACATGCGTTCCGGAAACATGTTCAAACTCTACTCTTCCGCGCAGGAGATCCTCAAAATCGACCCTGCCAATGCTGCCGCTTTGCGGATGGCGGTTTTTGCCGCGGAAAACCTCAATGATCTTAAAGGTGCCTGGCAGTTGACCATGGCGGTGCTCCAAAAACGTCCGGATCTGCCGCGCATCTACTTTACCGCTCTGGATCTCACCATGCGCCACAGTGAATGCCGTCCCCATCTTGCCGCTCTGATTGCCAAATTCAACCGGAATCCCTTTACGATCTCCGTGCGTTGTGCTTTCATTGATTCCCTGCTCAACAACTTCCCCTTTGAAACAGCCGCGGTTCTCGGTGCGAAAGATATTCTGGCGGCCACTCCGATGCCGCTGAATGCCGCTGCTGAACAGCAGGGAATGATCCTGACGGTGCGTTCCAAACTGCACTATCTGCTCGGTTCCATAACTTCCGCTGAAATCGACATCGCCGAAGCGGTCAACTGTTTCCGTGCCGCCGGAGCAAAATCCAGTTTGATCCAGGCGGAAAAGCAGTTGCAGTATTACCGTTCATTACAGCAGTTTCTCAAACAGGTAAAATAGATGAATCAATCCGACAATATCGCCGCTCCCGCCAGTGCCGTGGGCGGGGCAGTTACCGTTATCCGCCTTTCCGGGCCGGGAGTTTTGCAGATCGCCAATTCGGTGTGGCACGGCAAACACCCTCTTGCCCCCGGCAACGCCCGGAGGATGATGCTCGGCGAAGTCGCCGGAGATCCCACTCTGGCGGTTTATATGAAAGCCCCATTCAGTTACACCGGTGATGATGTTGTGGAACTGCAGTGCCACGGTGGCGCGGCTTCAGCCAATGCCGTTATGAAACTGCTTCTGGCATCCGGCTGCCGCCTTGCCGAACCCGGGGAATTCACCTGCAGGGCGTTTCTCAACGGCAAACTTGATCTGCTGCAGGCGGAAGCGGTCGCCGATCTCATTGCTTCTGCCAGTGAGAGTGCCATGCACATGGCGCAAAAACAGCTCGCCGGCAGTTTGAGCAGCCGGATCGATGAACTTTACGATCTGATCATCGCGCTGCGTTCGGAGTGCGAATCCCGGTTGGATTTCCCGGATGAGGAGCTGGATTTCGACGATTCCGTTCCGGAAAAGATCGCCTCGGCGCACCGGCAGATCGAAGAACTCATCGCCACTGCCAAAGCCGGCAGCATCATCCGCGACGGGGTGCAGGTGGTGCTGGCGGGGAAACCCAATTCCGGCAAATCCAGTCTGCTCAACCGGATACTCGGTTATGACCGGGCGATCGTCAGTTCCATCCCCGGCACGACCCGGGACACGGTGGAATCCACTGCGGTGATCCGGGGAATTTCGGTGAATCTGACCGACACCGCCGGATTACGGGAGAGCGACGACCCGGTGGAAATGATGGGCATTGAACGTTCCCGCAGCACGATCCGCCGGGGCAGAGTCACCTTTTGGCTGCTGGATGCTTCCTGCGCCGATCTGCAAGCTGAAGTCGCCGCGATCGACCGCACTGCCAAAGGGCTGATCGCGGTCTGGAACAAGTGTGATGCCGCCGGGAACCGGGATTTGCCGGAAACTTCTTTGCCGACGGTGAAAATTTCAGCACTGTCCGGCGAAAATATTTCCGCGTTGTTCGATGAGTTTGAAAATCAGGTATTTGAGGGGAAATCCCACGAAATCCCCGAACTTGCCGTCAATGCGCGCAGTTCAGCTCTGCTGGAATCTTCGCTGACCTGTTTGGAGCAGGCAGCGCAACTTTTCACTGAAAACGAGTATGAACTTGCCGCCGCTGAACTTGCCGCCGCCTCGGTCAAGATCGGTGAAATCACCGGCAGAAGTGCGGCTCCGGATATTCTGGACAAAATTTTCCATAAATTCTGTATCGGCAAATAAAGCGGCAGCTTCAATACTGCAAAGCAGTATAAAAGGTTGTAAAAACGGCAAAGTTGTGGTATATTATCTGTTGAGGCAATTTAAAAACTCATCAAAAATTTTTGAATGACTTTACAATTACCTCCGGTGATACTGAATAACTGTAAACAATTATTTGCAATAACAGGAGCAATGATGAGAAATTTTTTGCTGCTTTCCACTTCAGTGCTGCTGCTTGCCGGCTGCGGGCACACTCCGGTGCGGCAGAGTTACCCGGCGGCTTTGCCGCCGCACACCGCTGAAAACAGTGTTTCCCGACAGCGTGCCGCGGATTTCAAAAAGATCATTTCCCAGGTCAAAACCCGGGGCGTGGTGATTTTCCCGGCGGCGTTTTTCGGCAGATTTGACCATGAGCGGATCCTGAACAGCATCGAACAGCTCGGATTCAACCGTATCTACTGCCACTTGACCAGCGAACAGGAACTCAATGAAGAAATGGGACTTTTTCTGGCGGCGGCAAATAAACGCAATATCCCGGTGGAAGCGCTCTTTTCCCAGCAGGATTTTTACCGCCGTTACCGGCACAACCGTTTGTTCCGCGATATACTCGTGCAGTATCCGTCTTTGCCGCAAGCCGTGGAAAAGATGTTGAAATTCAATCAGGAACAACTCCCGGAAGCCCGTTTCGCCGCTCTGACCGTGCAAATTACTCCGCACCTTTTTGACGGCAGCAATATCCGGCGGATGCGCGGCAAACTTTACAGTTGGGGCGAAACACGTTACGGCATCGGCGGCGACAATGATATGCTCGTACTGGAAGCTATGGAAATGCTCGCGCAGATCTCCCGGCTCCCCGGACAGCTGCCGATGACTGTGGCGGTGCCGGATTTCCTGCACAATGCGGTGCTGCAGGGCAAAATCACCAGGGGCAAAGTCACCGATTTTGCCGGATTCAGCAAAGTTGCAGTGGTCAGTTCCGCCAATCTGCCCAGTAAAGTTCCTGCCGTTGTGCAGGATGAGTTGAAAGATGCCGGGGCTGTCCCGGTGCTGGCGGCAGTGCCGCTTGCCGGACATACGGCGGTTGCTTCCGGACAGCTGCGCCGGAGAAACTGGCTGGATTTCCAGCGGACGGTCAACCATCTGATCCGCAAAAGCAGTGCTTATCCGGCATTTGACGGGGTGATCATTTCGCCTCTGGCGGTGGTTGAATTTCTGCGTTTGGAGGAGTAAAAATGCGTTGTCCAAAGTGCGGCTGCAGTGATGATAAGGTGATCGATTCCCGCAGTATCAAAGAGGGTTACGGCGTGCGCCGCCGCCGGGAATGTATCCGGTGCGCCTACCGTTTCACCACCCTTGAGAGCATCAGTCCGGAAGAACTCAAAGTGGTCAAAAGAGATGGTACCCGGGAAGATTTTGACCTTGCCAAATTGCGCAGCGGCATCGACCGCGCCTGTTACAAACGCAACGTTTCCTCTGCTGAAATCGATCACATGGCCGGGGAAATATCCTCCTCGATCCAGCAGGATTTTGACAAAGAAGTTCCAAGTTCCGAAATCGGCAACCGGGTGATGACCGCATTGCGCAAAGTCGATGAAGTGGCATTTGTCCGTTTCGCTTCAGTATACCGCAAATTCACGGATGCCGCAGACTTTATCGAAGAGATCCGGGAGTTGAAAAAGTGATTCGCATCCATTTGCTGCCCGGCAGGGAAAAATCGGTTTTGCGCCGCCATCCGTGGATCTTTGACGGTGCCATCCTGGAAAAAAATGCCCCCGCTGCCGCCGGTGAAACAATTCTGCTGTGCGACAGCAAAGACCGTCCGCTGGCACGCGGTGCGTGGTCGCCGGCTTCCCAGCTGCGGGTCAGGGTTTGGAGTTTTGACCCGGCGGAAGAGATCGACCGGGAATTTTTCCGCCGCCGCATCGGTCAGGCGGTGAAACTGCGGGAAGAACTGGGTTTTATGGATATTGCCGGTGGCTGCCGGCTGATCTACTCCGAGAGTGATTCGCTGCCCGGAATCATCGTTGACCGTTACGGGGAATTTGCCGCTGTGCAGTTCTTGAGTGCCGGAGCGGAATTTTTTCGGGAAACCATTACAGAACTGCTGATGGAACTGCCATTTATCAGCGGAGTTTTTGAGCGTTCCGATGCTTCGGTGCGGCAAAAAGAAGCTCTCGCGCCCCGGTGCGGGCATCTGGCGGGCAAACCCCTGCCGGAAACCATCGGCATCGTGGAAAACGGTATGCGGTTTGAAACCGATCTTAAAGAGGGGCAGAAAACCGGATTTTACTTTGATTTGCGCACTGCCAGAGAAAAAATCCGGCAGCTGGCAAAAGGGAAAAAAGTTCTCAATATGTTCTCTTATACCGGAGGATTTGCCGTGGCGGCTCTCGCCGGGTCTGCCGTGAGCGTGATCAATGCCGACTCTTCCGCACCGGCATTGGAGCAGTGCCGCAAAAATCTGGAACTCAACGGCTTTTTTGAAAATTATGAAAATATCTGTTCCGATGTCTTTGAATTGCTCCGCAAGTATGAAAATTCCGGCGAAAAATTCGATCTGGTGATCCTCGATCCGCCGAAACTCATCCCCCGCAAAAGTGCCATTGTCAAAGGCTGCCGTGCTTATCAGGATCTGGCACGGATCGGTTTCAAACTGCTTTCACCCGGCGGAATGCTGGTCAATTTTTCCTGTTCCGGTGCAATGGTTCCGGAACTTTTTCAGAAAATCACCGCCGATGCCGCTTTGCAGGCACGGGTCAATGCCCGGATCATCGCCAGACTGGAACAATCTCCGGATCATCCGACGTTGCTCTCGGTGCCGGAAACATTCTATCTTAACGGTTTGATATCCGTTGTTGATCGTTGAGGATGAAATATGAAAACCCGGAAAATTATTTTTGCGGCGGATTTCGCACCGATCCGTCATTTTTCGCAACTGCTCAAAGCTGACCCCGCATCAGTTTACGGCGATATGCGCAATATATTGCTGCAAGCGGATTATGCCATTGTCAATCTGGAATCTCCGTTGCACTGTCCCGATGGTTTCATCGCCAAAAGCGGCGCGGCATTTTCCGGTGAACTTGAACATATTTCATCGCTTGCCGCCGGTAATTTCCGTGCCGCCGTCCTCGCCAACAACCACACCTTTGACTGCGGCAAAGCGGGATTTGACCGCACTTGTGAAGTACTGCGCAATAACGGGATAGCTTATGTCGGAGCCGGAGAAAATCTCGCATCCGCCCGCAAGCCGCTGACCTTTGAACTTGACGGCATCAAAGTGGCTCTTTTCGCCATTTCCGAGGGCGAAGATATGATGGGCGCAAGCGAAAATTCCCCCGGTGTCCGCCCGTGGGAGGTCGAAAAACTTGCCGATGATATCCGGCAGGCACGCAAGGATTTTGATATCATCCTCGTTTCCGCCCATTGCGGTCTGGAATATCAGCCGTATCCGTCGTTTTACGTCTACGAAGCATTTGAATTATGGGCGCAGGCAGGTGCGGATATGATCATCGGACACCATCCGCATGTACCGCAGGGCATGACGGTTTTCGGCAGAACTCCGGCGTATTTCAGTCTGGGAAACTTCATCTTTTATCAGCCGGTCAGATTGCTGCACCGCAAAACCGGATATCTGCTGGAATTGGAGATCGGCAAATCGGGCATCGTTTCCCACCGCCCCATCCCGTACCGCATCACCGATCAGGGGGTGCGGTCGCTCAATGAGGCGGAATCCGCCGGTTTTGCCGACCTTTTTGCCCGTTTATCCGCTCCGCTTGGTGATCGGGAACAGGCGCGGCGCGCCTGGCATGCCGTTCTGGCGTACAACGGCATCGACGGATTCAAAGATGAGTTGTCCCGGATCTTGAAAACCATGCAGGATGATCCGGTCAAAGGTGCCGCCATGCTCCGCAACCGGGTGTGCTGTATCCAGCACAGTTCCCAGTGGACAGACGGCATGAGCCGGATCATGGATGGTTCGATCAACGATGCGCCGCCGGAAATGGTCGGCATGGTCAGAGAATTTATGACCCGCGAGGTGGAAGAGTTATGAAAACAGTGATCGTCTGCGATTCCGGATTGGGGGGATTGAATATCGCCGCCGGATTTTTTCAGCGGGAATTGCAAATTTTTGAACCCTGCCGGTTGGTCTTTTTCAACGCTTATCCGGCAAAGGATATGGGATTCAACCAACTGCCGGATGAACGCAGTCAGGAAGAACTTTTCCGGCGCGTGCTGGAGGGGATGAAACGGTTTTCTCCGGATGTGTGTCTGATCGCATGCAATACGTTAAGTATTATTTATGAAAGGCTTGCCCAATGGTATACTCCGCAATTCCCGGTGATCGGCATCGTGGATGCGGCGGTAAAAAAAATGTGTGAAGCTCTGCAGCATACTCCCGGCAGTCAACTGCTGATCCTCGGCACCAAAAGCACGGTCGGTTCCGGCGCGTATGCCCGGAAACTGCAGGCGGCCGGTATCGCTGCCGACCGGATCAAGGCTTTGGCATGTCCGGGGCTGGCGACCTTGCTGGAATCCGATCCGTCGGCGGTGGAAGTGGCAGAAAAGATCACCGCTTACGCCGTTGAAGCAGAGAAACTGCTGGATAAAAATGCTTCAAAAATCTTTCCGGCACTCTGCTGTACCCACTTCGAATTTGCGGAAAAATTATGGTTTCAACAATTTGACCGGCGTTTCCCCGGCAAAGTGGAGATCATCAACCCCAATCGGGCATTCCCGGCAGAAATTTCCCCGGCAGAGTGTCAATATTCCGCCCGGATCGGCTTCTTCCCGGGAGCAAAAGCGGCGATGACGGAATATTTTGCCGGGATTCCCGCGCTGGTGCAGGCTTTGGAAAATGCCGAAATAGATCCGGATTTGTTCAATATCAAAGGGATATGGGATATTGCCGTGTAACAGCGGTTTAACTGTTCAACTGTAAGGAAATATCAAAAATGGAGTGTGTGGTATTAGTAACCGGTGCCGGAGGCGACGCCCAGGGCTGGGGCAATATGGATGTTACTTTGGCAGTGAAAGATGCCATTATCGCCAACGGTCTGGATTGCCGGATCGTTCAGGCGGAAAACCGCGAAGAGATGCTTGCCGGTTTGAAACAGGGCAGCTGTTCGATCGTCTGGAGTGCGCTTTATTTTTTCACCAGCCGCGAAGATATCATCGGGATCCCGCCGGATGCAGTCTGGGTGGCAGATGTGCTGGATGAATTGCATATCCCCTATATCGGACCATCGGCGCAGACCATGAAAAATCTGATCGGTAAATTCGATACCCACGAAATATTGTCCGGACATCAGGTGCGCGTGCCGAAACATCTGCTTTGTCCGCCATCCAGTTGCAGTGATGTGGACTTTTTTCCGGCATTTGTCAAACCCAACGGCGAATCCCGTTCCGTCGGGATCAATGAAAACAGCGTGGTGGAAAATCCCGATGCTCTGGCAAAACAGGTGAAATTCATTCAGGACGAACTTCAGCAGTCCGCCCTGATCGAGGAGTACCTCCCCGGCAGAGAGTACACCGTCCTGGTCATCGGCAACGGCAAAAACCGGGAGATCCTCTCCGGCAGAGTGACCGTCGCC
Source organism: Lentisphaerota bacterium (assembly GCA_015061495.1). GTDB lineage: Bacteria > Verrucomicrobiota > Lentisphaeria > Victivallales > Victivallaceae > UBA1784. The sequence goes on along the minus strand of SUWL01000029.1, from coordinate 22,646 downwards.
CCGGAACATTACGGCAAATATCCGGTGCTGCGCAGCGATCTGCGCGGCGTGGGTCTTACCCATGTTTCCATCCCCGGAGAACATCAGGAAGAAGCGGTCGCTCTCGCCGCAGCCGCCTGCAATGCGCTCGGCTGCGACGACCATGTGCGGATCGACATGCGCGAAGGCGCCGACGGCAAACTGCGGATCATGGAGGTCAACGGCATCCCCGGACTCAAACCGGTCAAAAGCTGGAGCCCCCAGATCTATACGCTCTACCACCCCTGCGAAGATCCGTATACCGCGCTGATCGGCAAAATCGTCACCTGCGCTTTGGAGAGAACTTATGAAAAATGATCCCAGTCCCAGAATCCTGTTGAATATGGCAGTCGGACACTACCTGGATAAGGAGTGCGAATTGGTGCTTTCATCCTATGTCCGGCGGATAAGTGATGCCGGCGGTGTGCCGTTTATGATCCCCTCTCTGGAAAAAAGCGAAAATATCGCTTCACTGCTGGATATGGCAGACGGTGTGGTACTGATCGGCGGCAAAGATTATCCGGCGGAGTATTACGGTGAAGTTCCCCATCCCCAGGCCCAGCGTGACCGATTGCGCCCCCATTTCGATATCGCTTTTGCCACTGAAGTTCTGCGGCGCGACCTGCCGGTGCTGGGTATCTGCGCGGGTTGTCAGCTGCTCAATATCGTTACCGGCGGCAAACTTATCCAGCATCTGCCCAATGCCGATGAACATACCGGCGGCACATCTCACCGTTCAGAAATCCTGACCGACGGCTTTTTCGCTGAAGCAGTCGGCAAAAAAGCCGGTGAATCTCTCTCTGTCAACAGTTTTCACCATCAGGCGGTCGATCCGGATCACCTCGGTAAAAATCTGCAGATCACCGCCCGGGCGTATGACGGTTCTGTGGAAGCTGTCGAATTGACCGGCAAAAGAATGGTACTGGGTGTGCAGTTTCACCCGGAGCGGATGGACGATCTCGCTCCGCAACTATTCGGATATTTTATTTCCAGATGCCGGAAAAAATAACTCGGCAGCATGCTGATGTGTCCCCACGCTCTCCGGCGTTTTTTTGCGGGGAGGGCGCCCTTTTTGCTTTGCCAATAACGCAAAGCAGAAAAAGAGATTTTTTTGGAGAAAAATCCACTGCGACAATAAAAAATGGCATAACCGCACTTGAAAATATCCGTATTTAATGGTACTGTATCTCCCGGAAGGAAATTATTTCAAAATTAAAGGATTTACACCTATGAATACACTGATCGTCAAAGGCGGTACTCTCTGCGGCGGAGAAGTCACCGTTTCCGGCAATAAAAATGCCGTTCTCCCGATGATCGCCGCGCTGCTGCTTACTGATGAAGAGTCGGTGCTGGAAAATGTCCCGGATATCCTCGATGTCCATACCATGCTGGATATCGCCGGGGAACTCGGAGCGGATTTCACCTTTGCAAACAATATTTTGCGCTTCCGCTGCAAGGATGTGAAGCGTTCCGTCATCAGCCGGGAGCTTTGTTCACGCAACCGCACCAGCATCCTTTTTGCCGCCCCGCTGCTCGCCCGCTGCGGCAAAGCGGAACTTTATCCGCCCGGCGGCGATGTGATCGGCAGACGGCGGCTGGACGGACACTTCTACGGGCTGACCAAACTCGGCGCCGAAATGGGCGATGATTTCCAGACTTACAGTTTCAATGCCCCGCACGGCTTGACCGGCAGGGAGCTTTTCCTCGATGAAGCCAGCGTGACCGCTACCGAACAGATCATGATCGCCGCCGTCACCGCCCGGGGCACGACCACTTTGTACAATGCCGCCTGCGAACCGCATGTGCGGGATCTGGCGGATATGCTCAATGCCATGGGCGCAAAAATTTCCGGCGCCGGAAGCAACACACTGGTCATTGAGGGTGTGGCAAAACTTGCCGGATGCCGCCACAAAGTTTGCGGAGATCATATCGAGGCAGGAAGTTTTCTGGCACTGGCAGGTGCCGCCGGTATCCCGATCACCGTGCGCGGAACGACGTTGAACCACTACTGGATGCTGCACCGGGTCTTTGAAAAACTCGGCTGGCAGGTGGAACTTTACAAAGATCATCTTTTTATGCGCGGCGGTCAGGAACCGGTGATCTCCAACGATTTCGGCGGCTATATACCGCAAATTTCCGACGGACCGTGGCCGCAGTACCCCTCGGATATGATGAGTTGTACCATCGTTGCCGCCACCCAGAGCCGGGGGACGGTGATGTTCTTTGAGAAGATGTTTGAGAGCCGCATCTACTTCGTTGACCGCCTGATCAGTATGGGGGCAAACGCCATTGTCTGCGACCCGCACCGGGTGGTGATCACCGGACGCAGTCAACTGCACAGTGTTTCCATGTCCAGTCCGGATATCCGGGCGGGAATGGCAATGGTCATCGCCGCATTGTGCGCCAAAGGCGAGAGCCGCATCGACCGGGCGGATGTGATCTACCGGGGATATGAAAATCTGACCGCCAAACTGCAGGCGCTCGGCGCAGAAGTGGAGCAGGCATGAACGACGGAAAAATGCAGACTTTGCCGGAAATTTTTCCGGTTTCCATGAAGCGCAAACTGTCAGTACTGGCGGCATCTTTTGCCGGAGGCGGTCTTTATGCGCTGGCACTGCCGCCGGTCAACGGCTGGTTTCTGATCTTTTTTGCGCTGATTCCGCTGTTTTACTGCGGCGTTTACTGCCGGTGGCGTTTCGCATTGCTGTGCGGCTGGATCTGGGGACTGGGGTGGTCGCTTTTTGCCTACAACTTCCTCCGGGAGATCCACCCGGCAGTACCTTACATGCTCGCCCCGGTGATATCGTTATGGCCGGCGGTTTTTGCCGGAGCGGCAAGTTTACTGGGAAGCCGGTTTTTCCGCCGCAGTACCTTTACTTCGCCGTGGCGGCAGGATATTCCGGTCAAAGGGTTGATCTGTTATCTGATTTCAGCGGCGGCACTTTTTACGGTTTTGGAGTGGACGCGCTGTTATCTTTTTGTCTGGAACGATTTAAGCGTAACTTTGTGGCGGGTGCCAATACTTATGCAGATCGCCCGGATCACCGGCAGATATGGAGTAAGTTTGCTCATTACGATGGTAAATGCGGGTATTTTCGCCGTGATTTTCAGCAAAAAATGTCTGCTTCCGGCGGCGGTGACGGCGATTTATCCGGTACTGTGCCTGATTTACGGTGCGTACCGGATGAATTGCGAGGATGTTCCGGCGGATAAAGTGATCTGGAAGTGCGCCCTTATTCAGGGGAATCTGCCGCAGCAGCGCGTGGCTTCACCCAAACAGATCGTCGATTCCATAACTCTTTATGTCGCTTTGAGTGAAACACTCCGGGAAGAGAAACCGCACACGGTCATCTGGCCGGAGTGCGCCATTCCCATTCCCCTGCGCAGCAGTGCGCCGTTGAGCGCATTGTACCGGCAGCAGGTCAGTCAGCTGGGTATGCCGATGCTGATCGGCACGCTGGATTTCACTCTTACCGGAGAAATGACCAACAGCGCTCTGCTGATCCGGGAAAACGGCAGATTCGGCGGGAAATACGACAAATTTCACCGGGTTCCTTACGGTGAATATGTGCCGTTCCGCAATATGATCCCGGAATCCTTGGTAAAAGCCTTTGATATGGGCAGAGATCTGGCAGCCGGTGAAGAACTCAAACCGCTGACCGTCACCGATGATATCCGCGCCGGTACTGCGGTATGTTACGAGGGGGTGTTTTCCTACGTTGCTGCCGGATTTGCCCGCAATGGCGCCAACGTGCTGGCGGCAATTTCCAACGATGTCTGGTATCCAGAAAGCAGCGAACCCGAACAACACCTCGCCAATGCCGTCATGCGCTGCGTGGAAACCGGTTTGCCGATGGTGCGCTGCGGAAACAACGGCGGTTCCGGAGTGGTCAGCGCCAAAGGGGTATTCTCCGGGTATATCGGTTCTGTTGCCGACCGTCCGGAACTGCTCCGTGAACAGGCGGCAGGGATCGTTACTGCCGAAACTTCCCGCAATCCGGAAATCACCCCCGCGGTCCGTTTTGAAAATGCCATCGTCTACTTGCTGCTGATGCTCATTATTACCACTGTCGTCTGCGGGAAACCGCGCCTGGAAACCAAAGATCCGCTTTGAACATCAACTCACTGCTGTCCGGTAAAAATTTCAGAGCAGTAAAGGGTTGAAAAGTTCCTCTTGGACTGGCAAATTCCAGTTTGGTGGCTTTTCAAGGATTTTTCGATCAAGTGACAGAATTCAAACAATGCTTTGAATATTTCCGGATCGCGGCGGTTCATCGCTTCGGATAGCGTGGATTTTGCCACAGCTTCCATTCCGAGATGATAAAGTCGTTTGTGGTTGGCAAGCAAAGCGTTTTCAATTTCACGCAAAGAATCCTTGCCGGAAATTTGAGCAAACCGCAAAGTCAGAAATTGTTTCCATGCGGTGAAATGCTTGCAATATCGGTCTCCGCCTGACTTTTTAACGATTTTTTCAAAACGATATCGGGGAATGAAGTTGAAAAGTTGAGAATAGATGCTATTGTAACACATCGTTCGGGACTTTCGTATTAAATATTAAAGATTTGAGCGTTTTTAATATATAACAAGTCCCGACAATTTCAATTAACTCCGGTAATTTTTACCGGACAGTAGTGGAGGAGAATATATTATGAAAGATGCAACTAGAAAAGCATTGGAGATGCTTGTTCAAGATTATGATCGTACCATTGGAATCATGGAATCCGATGCAAACGATAATACAGAGAGAGCGTATGGCGGTTTTGTGAGACAAGCCAAAGGCAAACTGCAAGAATACATTACAAAGCGGTTGATTGAAATTGCCTGGATTGATGAACTTGAACAAAAACAATCTCGTTTGGAGATAAATTCCGCAAAAATCCCGATTCCGATTAAACTTGAATATTTGACTCGAATTCCCGATTATGTGAGAAAGGACATTGAATCCCATATTGAGGATTTTGTTTATAAGCTGTCTGTTGATAGGCATGTTTTTATTGATGGCAAATTTATTTTGGGAATCGAATGTAAAGCCTATACCGAAAATGCCATGATAAAACATATTATGGTTGATTTTATGTTCTTAAAAACTCTTTATCCCAACTTAAAGTGTTTTTTATTTCAATTGGAGTCAATGTTAGGTGGAGATTATGAACAGGTCACAGATAAGCCACTTGGCTGTCCTGCGACTCATTCAATTATGTCGTACTTTGATACTGTCGACTTGAATATTCTCACCATGATCAAAGGTGTTCGTAAGGTGGATGAACCGATCAATAAGCCGGAATTTTACAAGCCTCTGGAAATGTCAGCGTTGGAAAGAGGGATCAAAATGCTAGTAGAGGAACTCAAAGTATATGCAAAATAATTGCATCATCGATCTTTTTGCCGGTTGTGGCGGAATGAGTTTAGGATTTGAAATAGCGGGTTATAATTCTGTCGTTGCAGTAGAAAAAGATGAGTGGGCATCAGATACATATGCTTATAATCATCCGAATACAATTATTCACAGAGGCGATATAACGCAAATAAAAAATCCAGCTGCTACATTTAAGGAAGCCCAAGGTATATGCGGAATTATAGGTGGACCTCCATGTCAGGGGTTTTCATTGTCGGGCAACAGGGATCCCAAAGATCCACGAAATAGTCTTTTTATGGACTACATGCGATTTGTAGAAAGTTTTAAGCCGAATTTTTTCGTGATGGAAAATGTCCCCGGAATATTATCTGCAAAAACTCGCAAGGGAGAATCTGTACAGGATTTAATAAAAATAGTAGCCTCAAGTATAGGTTATAATATACATCAAATGGTGCTAAATGCAGCTCATTATGGTGTTCCTCAATCTAGGATGCGGGTGTTTTTTATAGGCATACGGAAAGATTTTCCTTTTGACCCTAGTAGATTAGTGCCCAAAGAGGAGTCAGGATTTATATCCATTGCAGATGCAATTTCGGATTTGCCAGTATTGCAAGCTGGAGAAGGTCAGGATGACGTGGCTTATCCCCTAAAACCTCAAAATCCATATCAACAGTGGTGTCGTTCGAGAACAGACATGGTTTGTAATCATATTGCGATGCGTCATACCAAACGTCTTGTCGAGAGATTTAAATGCATAAAATGGGGTGAATCGTTGGCAGATGTTCCGGATGAACACAAGCAGCGAAAACGTGGAGATGCACAACAAATCAGTGGAAAAACATATGCTCAAAATAATATGAGACCATTTCCCGACAAACCATCTCCGACAATTCCTGCTAGTTTTCAAAGTAATTTTGTACATCCGTTCTATGACCGCAATTATACTGCAAGAGAGGGAGCGCGGTTACAATCTTTCCCTGATTGGTATGTCTTTCAAGGTAAAAGGACAACTATGTCTTGGGAAAAATCATTGTCCCAATACCAACAAATTGGTAATGCCGTTCCTCCGCTTTTAGCCAAAGCAATTGCATGTACCATAAAGAATTACTTTGATAATATTTCCTCATGTAAAAATGTTTCTGTTGATATTCCAGCAGAGCAGATGTTTTTGAATATATGATATACTATAATTTAAAGTTAAACAAGTACATATTAATTGATGATATTGGGATGAGATATGAATCAGTTGCCATTACATTTGTATCAAGATTTTAATAGGTTTAGGCGAGAAATTCCTACTTTCAAATAATGCTTTGAATATTTCCGGATTACGGCGGTTCATCGCTTCGGATAGCGTGGATTTTGCCACAGCTTCCATTCCGAGATGATAAAGTCGTTTGTGGTTGGCAAGCAAAGCGTTTTCAATTTCCCGCAAAGAATCCTTGCCGGAAATTTGAGCAAACAGTAAAGTCAGAAATTGTTTCCATGCGGTGAAATGCTTGCAATATCGGTCTCCGCCAGACTTTTTAACGATTTTTTCAAAGCGATATCAGGGGATAAAGTTGAAAAGCTGAGAATATATGCTATTGTAACACATCGTTCGGGACTTTCGTGTTAAATATTAAAGATTTGAGCGTTTTTAATATATAATAAGTCCCGACAATTTCAATTAAATCCGGTAATTTTTACCGGACAGTAGTGAACTGATTTTTAGCGAAGGAAAAAACTATGGCTGCCAAACCTGATTCAAAGAAATCCAAATATGATGTGGCATTGGAGTGTCCGCATTGCGGAGCATGGAGCAAATCGCTGAAATACCGGACCAGTTTCACCGGCGTTTTTCTGATCATTGCCGCCAGCGGCGATACCGAAAGATTCATCGCCTGCCCCTCTTGTGTGCGCAAAAGTATACTTCACAATTCGTTAGTGAATCTGTTAGGTTTCCATGTCATTTTTCCACTGCTGTTTCTGATCGTCGAATTGCCGCAGCTGATAAATTCTTTCTGCGCCGGTCACTGTCCCCAAGTAAGAGAAGCTATTGATGACAGCGAACTTACTCCGGAAGAGCTGCAGAGGAAGCGGAAGAGAAAGAAAAAACGTGAAACCATTATCGCCTGCATTATCTTATTGGTGTTCCTTGCTGCTCTGACCACTTTTATACTTGCGATGGTCAATATCCGGTAAATCACCGGCGGTAATGTCCCGTTTTTTTGTGACGTAAGCAGCAGGATCCGGAAGTGCCTGTCAGCACTTCGGATTTACTGTTTGACAAAATTCTTTCAATCTGGCAGGCTGATAGCCGGTGAAGTGATCGAGCAGTTGACCTTTGCCGAAAAGAAATACCGCCGGAATAGTCGATACCTGAAAGAGTTTGACCAATTCCTGATTGGCGGCATTTTCAATGTTGACTTTGCCAATGGGGAAGTCAGGAAATTCGACCGCTTTTTTCTCCAATTCACGGAGCATGGAGCGGCACGGGCCGCACCACGGCGCGTAAAAATCCACCACTGCTTTATCCTGCATAATAAAGCTCTTGAATGTTTCCGGTACAAGTTCGATGATGTCCATAAAAAAATCCTCCTTCTGCATTACAAATATAAGCTGAAAGAGGAGTTTTTCAAGACCGCATGCCATAAAAATGGCGCTCTCTGCGCGATTCGAACGCGCGACCTGCTCCTTAGGAGGGAGCCGCTCTATCCAGCTGAGCTAAGAGAGCGTTTTAATTCTCCAAAAAATCTCCCTGCGGCGGCGGGAGAGCCGCCTCGCCGCCCGGGCTTACGCCCCGGCGGTTTCAGTCGATTTTCCGGAGGCCTCGCCCTCCGTCATTCCGCGCGGCTTACGCCGTGCTCATAACTGCGGGTAAGGTAGTCTTTAATTTTTATTTTTCCAAAAAATCTCTTTTTGCTTTGCATTATGGGCAATCTCACGCCTTGCTGGTGTCACTCCGCTCGGTCGAGTACATAGTACACTCCCTCGCTTGTTCCTTGCAAAACGTGACCTTGCCGCATACTGCTGCGCAAAAATTGCATGCATATTGCACGCGATTTTCCGGAGTCCTCGCCGCCCGGGCTTACGCCCCGGCGGTTTCAGTCGATTTTCCGGAGGCCTCGCCCTCCGTCATTCCGCGCGGCTTACGCCGTGCTCATAACTGCGGGTAAGGTTAAATTTCTCCAAAAAATCTCCCTGCGGCGGCGGGAGAGCCGCCTCGCCGCCTGGTCTTACGCCCCGGCGGTTTCAGTCGATTTTCCGGAGGCCTCGCCCTCCGTCATTCCGCGCGGCTTCCGCCGTGCTCATAACTGCGGGTAAGGTAGTCTTAAATTTTTATTTTTCCCAAAAATCTCTTTTTGCTTTGCATTATGGGCAATCTCACGTCTTGCTTGCGTTGCCCGTTCGGTCACATACATAGTATGCTCCCTCACGAGCGCCTTGCAAAACATGACCTTGCCGCATACTGCTGCGCAAAAATTGCATGCATATTGCACGCGATTTTCCGGAACAACCGCTCTTTTCCCGTGAAAAGAAACAGTTGCTTTTCTTTGCCTGCTATTCTTTTCAGGAAAAGAAAGCAGGGTTTTCCGCTTTTCTTGTTTTACTTCTTTTCCCGTGAAAAGTAGTTATTGCTTTTCTTTGCCTACTTTCCTTTCAGGAAAAGAAAGTAGTGAATCTCGCTTTTCTTGTTTTACTTCTTTTCCCGTGAAAAGTAGTTATTGCTTTTCTTTGCCTACTTTCTTTTCAGGAAAAGAAAGTAGGGTTTTTCGCTTTTCTTGTTTTACTTCTTTTCTCGTGAAAAGAAGTAAAGATAATATACTGCTGTTTTGAGAAGTTTCAAGTGAGAGAGAGAAAGAAGAGGTTTTTTTTATTTGTTTTTTTATGAAACATGGTGTATGTTATCTTTCATCATAAGGAGATACGCCATATGCCAATAAAATATCCGACCACTTCCAAGACGCTGTTGGAAAAAATCTCTTCCGGCGATGAGATCAGCTGGGATGAATTCTACCGCAAATATGCGCCGGTCATCAAAGCTGTTGCCAGATACAAGGGCATCGAATATGATGCTGATGATATTTGTCAGCAGGTGATGATGCACTTTTTCAAACAGAGCAAAACTTTCAAATTCGATCCCGGGCTTGCCAAGTTCCGCACCTATCTCGGACGGATAGTTTCGTGGAAAATCATTGATTATTACCGTAAAAAGCGCGAAAAACTTTCCGGAGAACTGAATGCTGTACCCGTTGATGCTGAATTGGATAAAATTTATATGGCTGAATGGCGTAAAGTAATTCTTGCCGAAGCTGAAGACGAGTTGAGAAAGCGGGTTAATCCGGAGACATTTCAGGCGTACCAACTTTATGCGGTGCAAGGTCGTCCGGTGGAAAAAGTCGCTGCCTTTCTGGAGTGTTCGACTAATCAGGTCTATCAGGCGAAAAAGCGGTGTTTTGCGATGATGCGGGAGATCCTGTTGAAAATGAATGAAGCCGACCCCGATTTACAAATGGAGCTTGCCAGATATGACATTTGATAAGGGGGATAAGCTCTGTTCCTGCACGCTGCTTTTAAAGTGCGGCGAGGGCAGTTACGGTGAAGTGTGGCTTGCTGAAAACGCTATTGGCGGCAAGGTGGCGTTGAAGATCCTGAAGAAAAAGTTTTCTGAACGGGAAATCAAAGGATTGCAGAATTACAAAGATTGCGACCACCCTAATTTACTGAAAATCCGCCACATCGAAATCAGCGATGATCTGGTCTGCTACACGATGGATGCCGCCGATGATTTTAATAACGGCAAAGGAGAATATTGCCCGGATACCCTTGCCAACCGGCTTAACAGATACGGCAGACTTGATGGTAAAGAGATCAGCAAAATGCTTGATGGATTGCTTGCCGCGCTGGATGAATTGCATAAACACGGACTGGTTCACCGGGACATCAAGCCGGATAATATTTTGTATGTCAACGGCAGAGTTACCCTTTCCGATGCGGGGTTGATCGCACCGGCAGGATTGCATACGCTGGTTGGTTCACCTGGGTTCATTTCGCCCCGGCTGATGGAAAGTGGCGGAGTTGCTGAAACGAGCGATGATTTTTATGCTTTAAGTAAAGTCATTTACTGTGCGTTGACCGGACTTGCCCCGGCGGAATATCCGACCATCCCGCCGGAAATGACGATCAGCGTTGATCCGAAAGTCAACCGGGCGATACTTGCCGGGTGCAGTCAGGAAATAAAATCCTCGGCTGAATTCCGGAAAGTTATTGCCGGAGCGAGCGTCCCCGAACCGCCACCGGAAAATGAGCCTCACGAGAAGGCGGAGGGGCGGGCGAAAACTCCATTGGCATTGAAAATCATTCTGGCGGGATCAATACTGATTTTGGCAGCGGCAGTTTTTTGGATGGTGCGTGCCGGATACCGGAAAAGTGCCGGGACAACACCGCCGCAGGAGTCGCTGGAAAAATCCATTGCCGCAGCGACGAAACTTCCGGATTGGAAACAGGAGTTTCTGGCAGACCGGGAAAAACGTTTTGCCGGATTGGTGCTGCCCCGGTTGTCAGGGCAAAATATCTCCGAATTGTTGAGCTGGGAGTTTGTTTCACCTAAAGCGATGCTTGCGGAAGTCAGTCGGGCGATCGGCAGTAATATCGGCAATGATGAGCTGTTTCGCAAATTAAGTTTATTGTATCAGGCATTGGTCGGCGGCAAATGGGAAGATGCTCCGTTGAAATCCCGTCAGCAATACTGGCTTTCTCAAAATTATACCCTGCCGGAATTGCGGGAAAAGATATTTGCCGGTGATCCGGTCATGCAAACTGCCGCTGTCAATATGGTGCTTACCCGTTATTATCATCATGGTATCAGCCGGGGGTTTGATCTGGAAACGGTGGAAATGATGCAGAAATTAACCGAACTGCAAAACGATTTCACCGATCCGGACTTCGGAGTGGTGAAATATTCGAGCCGGAAGCAGGAAAAAACTCAGGAGGAATTCGGAAATACAGTTGTTCCGGAATACAAATTCCCGGATTGGAAGAGCGAATTTGAAACCGACCGCCGGGAAAGAGCAAAGGAGTATTTCAACCGATTCGGGTTGTTAACGGGGTCTTATTTTCAGGAGCTGCTGACCAGAGAGATGTTTGATAAAAAATCCATAGAGCCGGAAATAAAAAGATTGAAGGCTTTGCACTGGGCTGATGGAACCGGACGTATCTGGTCAGATTTTGAGACAACACTTTTTTATTTACAGGGAACCCCGGATGGAGCAAAGGTCAGAGAACGTCAGCAATATTGGCGGTCACAACAAGGCACTCCGCGGGAGATCGCTTCCCGGATGCTGTTTGAAGATCCGGTCATGCAGATGGTTGCAGTTAATATGGTGCTTGAACGGTTGTGCCGTCATGTGCTGACAAAACAGGAATTCGGCGGTCAGAACAAAGAAGATATTGAAAAATTGATCGGATTGCAGGAAGATTTTACCGACCCGGTTATGGGCAAAATAAGGTATATGGGCAGAAAACAAGCTGAAACTTATAAAAAATGAAAAAAATTTGACGATCAGCATCACGCAATGTTTGATCCGGAATGGGGTGAATTGCTGTTTATATCAGGAAATTTGTATCGAATCAGATGCAATATTTATGAAAATCGCAACTTCTACTTGAGATTTTCATAAAATCGTGAAAAAATTTGCCAATCGGCGACAAATTCTCATTTTGTTTGCGAATAATCGGATAGAAAGAAAAAATCTTTCGGGCTGATTATCCCATGCAGACAGAGCTGTGGATTTGACTTTTGCCGGTTGCAGTGCTAAATTATAACCAATCGACCAAAATTGAGAGGTGAAAATATAAAACAACTGTAATCAAAACGACATAAAAATCAAATAATTCGCAGTCTTTCAAGACGGTTACTCTGGAAAACGCCAAAACTACGAGTGAAACCGATTGCTTGACGGATGCGTCTGTCCACATACACAGACGTACTCTGTTTGCATGGGTTTTACGGGTATTGGCGTACCTCCAGAGTCATGTAAACGGGGTACGTTTTTTTGTCGATATATGCAGGAAATATTTAACAAAAGCTTGAATTGTGCATTTACGGTAAGTGCCAATGTCAAGATGAAACAAAGCTGTTAACAGCAGAAAGGAAGTCGTTATGGCTTACAAAAAACCCAAAGTTGTCGCGAAATCTATTCCTAAGCAATCTTTCGCGGCAGGTTGTCCGGCAAATTCACACACCAGCTATGGAACGTTCAACAACTGTCGTCCATGCAGGCAATGTGAATTGAACTATTAATTAACCCAAATTTGTTCTGAAGAGAATATTTCTCTTCAGAACAACTATAGCGAATATGAAATTAAAATTGTCTCCACATGCATTTTGCCGTAAATATTCAAAATTTGTTTTGTTTTTAAACCAAGTTACACACGACGAGTTATTGTTTGAAGATGCGGACTGGTTGACAGAACTGTTTAGTAGAAAATTTACATCTTACGATAAGCTAAAAAAACAATTGTGTGAAAACAGAATTTTTCCAGAAGATGCTGTTGATAAAGAATTGCAAGATCTTTGTGATATTCTTATGGCATCCAATATGATTGTCTCAGATATAGTTCAAGAAAAAAATAATCAGAGATTCCCTGATAATTATTTTGCCTCAGATGAACAATCTCTACAAATAGAATCACCCTCTAGGATTGTTGAAAGGATTTTTTATGAAAATCCAACTGTTTTTGAATTATCTATTGATTTGACGGACTCTTGCAATGAACGTTGTATTCACTGTTATATACCTGAATACACTAATTCATTTTTAGATAAAAATATTTTATTCAGCTTATTGGATGAATTTGCACTAAATGGCGGGTTGAAGGTTAAATTCAGCGGCGGAGAATGTATGCTGCATCCTGATTTTATTGAGATTTTGGAATATGCAAGAAAAAAAGATCTTATAATCACTGTGCTTAGTAATTTAACATGCTGTTCAGAAGAAATATGTGCGGCATTGAAAAGTAACAATGTTGCACTTGTGCAAACCTCTGTTTATTCCTTGTCGCATGAGATTCACGATGCGATTACCGGACTTAAAGGTTCTTGTGCCAGAACATTAAATGCATTTGAAAAACTTTATAACCTTAATGTGCCATTGCAAATATCTTGTCCATTGATGCGACAAAATTATTCGACAATAAGTAGCGTCGTCGATTTTGGCAAAAAGAAAAATGTAAGAGTCAATATAGATTTTCAATTGATGGCACAAAGCAATCATTGTACTGATAATTTAGAGAATAGAATCAATGATGAGCAATTGTTTGAGTTTATACATAAATACTTTTATCAGGAGATTAAAGATGCAAAGTCGCAAGCAGATGAAAAAATAAATGAAAACGATGTTATATGTGAAGTAGGAACGTCCAAAATATGCGTTGCTGCGAATGGGGATTTTTATCCTTGTAATAATGCAAGTGGTTATGTGTTGGGAAATTGTTATGTAGATTCTTTGCAAAAGATATGGAACGAATCTGAAAAACTAAAATATTTGAGAAATCTTCGCTGGAAAGAATTTGAAAAATGTATAATTTGTCCCAATAAGCGTTTTTGCAAAATTTGTCCATTAAAAAACTTTAATGAAACTGGATCCTTGACTGGACAAATTGCACAACAATGTAAAATTGCTTCAATTATGAATGAAACTGTATTATAATTACAATAAAAGGGGAATATTATGTTTATTGCGCTGCCTAAAGACACTTTTGTTCGTCAATATGGGGACTATACCTATATTTTTAACCAGCGTACTTCTTCAGATTATGTGTTTCAAGATGCTGGAGTTTTTTTTGAAAAAATTGGTAGAATTCCATGTTCAAAAGATGACATTATAAATAACATAATTGAGAAATATGATGTGGATAAAAGTGAGGTCGCCTCGGATTTTTTTGCTATATTTGAACCATTGATTAAATCTGGGGTGATAGTGGCAAGCGATGTTCCGGATGATATAATATTGGAAAAATCAAATGAGACTGGCAGTATGTCAGCTGATGGTGATTTTAATTATAATTTACATAACTTAGAATATACATCCCAGGAGGTAATGCAACAATATTTCAATGCACATCCGACAGCTTTTGTACTGCACTGCGATATTACATCTGCTTGTACGGAGCGTTGCATTCATTGTTATATTCCTGAACACAAAAACGCACACATGAAAACAAGCAAGATATTTTCCGTCATTGATGAATTTTCCGAATTGGGCGGATTAAAAATTTGTTTCTCTGGTGGAGAATGTATGTTACACCCAGATTTTGTTAAAATTTTAAAATATGCCAGACAAAAAGATTTGTCTATTTCTTTAATGTCCAATTTAACTTGTTGCGACCCTGAAATGATTTCCATTTTAAAAGAAATTAATATAGCTTCGTTGCAAGTTTCCCTTTATAGTATGGATTCTGAAATTCATGACTCTATTACGCAGATTCCCGGTTCATTCAAGCAGACCATTCATACTTTATTGGAGTTACATGCTAATAAGATTCCCATACAAATATCTTGTCCAACAATGAAAAAAAATTATGCCGGATACAAGGATGTGCTTCAATTCGCTGCGCAGCACAATATTCCAGCTTACACAGATTTTATTTTAATGGCAAGATCTGACCATTCAACAGATAATTTGACTCAGCGATTGAGTTTAAGAGAGGCTGAGTATTTGATGCGTGATATGTTAGATCACAGTTATCGATATGCATCAAGGATCTTATCTCAGACTGAATTTGAAAAAATAGCAATTCCTTCTGCTGATTGGGAAGAAGAACAAATTTGCGGCGCAGGGATCAGTTCGATTTGTTTGAATTCTAACGGGGAATATTATCCATGTGCGGGTTTCCAAAATTATCCTGTTGGAAATTGTAACAAACAGACATTACGCGAAGTTTGGGAGAATTCTCCGCAACTGAAATACCTTAGAAGTTTAAAAAGGAAAAATTTAGAAAAGTGTGTTAAATGTGAAAACAGAAACTTCTGCTCAATATGTCTTGTTAGAAATTTTAATGAAAACAAGAATATGCTACAACCCAATGAACATTACTGCAATATTGCTTCTATAAACAGGCGCTTAGTTGAGGAATACAGAGCTGCACACGAGAATTTGCAATGATTATCAATGATGCTCACATTCATATCGGAATTTTCCCATCACAAACAGAGCAAGCTTATTTAGATTACTCTCCTGAGGTGATATATAGCTATATAAGCAATATTGGAATAAAAAAATATATTTTTTCATCAGCATATACATTGGATGCAAATTTTAATGAGGAGGTAGAAAATGATCTGATAAGACAAATGCTGTATTTCGGGAAAGGTAATGCGTTTGCATTTTACTGGGTGACACAAAAAAAATTCTTACAAGATGATAAGTTTTCCCAAATTGATAAAATTGATTTTAAAGGGCTGAAATTGCATAGCAGGGAGTGTGAGTGGATTAAACACCCCAAAAAGTTGGAAAGAATAATGGACATTGCCAAGGAAAGGGAAATGGCTGTTATTTTGCATTGTGATGATGATTATCCACCGCATATATATGAGAAATATTACCAAAAATACAGCGAGGTAAAAATAAATATCGCACATGCCAGACCACTGGAAAGTGCAATGAAGATGCTGGATAGGTATGACAATGTTTACACGGATATTTCATTTTCGCCAATAGAAAATATAAAATTTTTAATGAGTATCCCGAATATATCAAACAGAATTATGTTTGGTTCAGATATGCCTGCCCCTGAGTCGTTTTTTAATGATAATTGTTGTTCATATGTTCAGCATAGAATCAATCAAATATCTAAAGAGTTATCTCAAGGATTAGATAAGTTTTTTCATTTAAATATGATGAGTTTTTTAAACACACCATAAATTGCTTTATGGAACTAACAGAAAGGAAAAATAAAAATGAGCATTTTGAAAAAAGTTGCTGCAGTTGGACTTGGCACGGCTTCATTGGTAGGAGGTGCAATTACTCTTGCTGCAAAACAGGCATTAAATAATGCCGGAGAAAAAGCTGGCAAAGGTGGTTTCACTGATTCGCATGGAAGAACATTTACAAAGAATGATTATGATGGTCTTGCAAAAAAATGTGATGAGGATATTTTCAAAAAAGGAGTAAAAAAGGCTATCGAATTGTGGCAAGATGATTTTTGAGGCAGAGTAATTATGGTACAGAAAACACCGATACCGGAGTTTCAGTGGAAACAGGCGATTTGTGCGAGCTGTGAGTATTGGGGCGGGGAACGGAGTCTGGATTTTCAGAATGCCAAACTGATGTATGTTCAGGCTCAATATTGCCCGCAGCCCAAGTGTGCCGGAGCTTTGATGAATACCAGTCAGGCTCCCACCAACCGGGCTTGTCCGGCTTACAAACGCTGGCACAAACTGCCGTAAACGTAAAGATTTTTCATAACTCTCTTTATCAGTTTCAGGCTGGATTGTTCAACAATACAGCGGGAGCGGCGATGTCGCCGTTTCAAAAAGGGAAACCTGTTCCGTCGCGGAAAAATGCAGATTTTTCCGCTATACGCATCCGCCCCTTGCGGCGGTTTGCACCGGGCATGCGGTTCGTCAGTACGGTTCAACGCTTTTTGGTGTATGCGACTACGCTGTCGCGTAGCAAAATACACTAAAAGCATTGCCCGTTACTGGCGATTCCACAGCCCCGGCACAACTCATCCGCAAAAGCTTTTGCGAAATGAGTTCCAAGTGATAGAGAGAGTTATGTTTTTAATTTTTGACAATATGACTGGATTCAACATAAACTTTATGGAAACTTTGCCAATCATTCGCACCGTGGATGAACTGGCAGAATTGCTGTGTACGGATGTCAGATTGTTATATGCCATATCTAATAAAACTCCCGTATGGTACAAATGTTTCCAGATTCCAAAAAATAACGGTTCTATGCGGAATATTGAGGCTCCTCGACCATATTTGAAAAAGATTCAACGCCGAATCCAAAAGAAAATATTGTCGTGTTTTGTTGTACACGATTGCGCCACAGCCTTTCTCCCTGGAAAAAACATTCGGCGCAATGCTCTTTTTCATGTTAATAAACCGGTGGTATTGAATTGTGATATAAAGAATTTTTTCCCTTCATTGAAAAGCCGTTCGGTTTTTGAATTTTTCCGGAACAATACCGGATATGAACCGGATATTTGCATGATGCTTTCCCGTCTTTGTACCCTGTATGGTCATCTGCCGCAGGGGGCACCGACCAGTCCGATGCTTTCCAATCTTTTGATGTTTGAAGCAGATAAAACTATTTGCCAATGGGCAGCAAAACATTATTTGAGTTATTCCAGATATGCTGATGATTTGACTTTTTCCGGCGATATTGATGACCGGTTGCAAGCTGATATATTACGAATGGTCAAACATAATTTAACTCTCTTACATTTGAAATTAAATCCGGCAAAGACCAAACTCTACCGAAACAATCGCCGCCAGTTGGTTACCGGTCTGGTTGTCAATGAATATGTCGGCGTTCCCAGAGAAAAAATCCGGGAATTCCGCACATGGCTGCATTACACTGAAGTGGATATTAAAAACGGCAACTTTTATTACGATGACGAAGAATTCGCATCCCGTTTAGGCCTATTGAACTTTTATTGCAGTGTCAACACCAGCGAAAAACTTTGGCAGTGGCGTGAGTGGTTACTGGAGATCAAAAAAAAATATTCTGCTTGACTTGAAAAAGTTTTCCGTTGACGACCGAAATCAAAAGTTCGCCCGTATAATTGGGTAGAAGCTCTTTGGTCCCGGTCGTTTTTTTGTTGCAAAAACTTTTGCTTTCACGACAAATATTAAAACGACATTCCGTATAGTTGGGTGCAGGATAAATTATTATGGAGATCGCTTTATGAAATATGTTTTTGATTGGGAGGCTTTCGGCGGATGCCTCGGGACACTTATCGTTTTGGCATTGATCCCGGCGGGGTGTTTTGTGGTTTATTTTCTCTTTAATGCCATCTTATTCATCCTGCCCGCCATTGCCGCCGTTTTGATTATTCTTGGTATTATATATGCCATTGGATATGCTTTCAAAGAGATGTTTTTCAAAAAAGTTGAGTAATTTCAACGCATTATATGATGCCATTAAAACCCAACCATCAACTAAAAGAGGTACAAAATGAAAAAAGATTACACCCACATCTGCATCGTTCTGGATGCATCCGGCTCAATGAGTGACATTGAGAGTGACATCAAAGGCAGTTTCAATACGTTTCTGGATAAGCAGCGGGAAGAGCCGGGAAAAACTGTGTTTGACCTCTTCCAGTTTTCCGATGAAGTGGAACGCCTGGTCAAATCTGCCGACCTTGCGTTATTCAAAGATGACCTTATGGCAAAGTACACTTGCAGTGGAATGACTGCATTGAACGATGCCGTCTGTATTGCCATCGACACCATGGGCAAAGAATTTGCCGAAATGCCGGAATCTGAACGCCCCGAAAACGTGCTTTGCGTGATCATCACCGATGGAGAAGAAAACGCCAGCAAAGAGTTCAGTACCGATGATGTCAAAAAACGCATTGAACACCAGCAGGACGTTTACAAGTGGGAGTTCCTTTTCCTCGCCGCCAATCAGGATGCGTTTGCAGCCGGTTCAGCATTAGGAATAAGAGAAAATTTTTGCAAAGGTTTTGTCGCTGATTCAACAGGGATTGCCTGTTTGTGTGCTGATGTGGCTTCCTTCGCAACCGGTATCAGAAACCGGAACAAATAATATTGATAGATCAACAGAGAAAGGAGCAAAAAATGTGCAGTTGGACCGGAGTGGATTTCCCTGATTTTACAATCGATGCCAAAAAACTTTCTGTGGCAGATAGCCGGGAAAAAATTGATAAAATTATGGAGTATGACCGTAAACTTTCTGAACCATTTACAGAAGATGAATTGGCGGAGCTTTTCAAAAAAGTTGATACTCTCGCCCCGCTTGGTTTTGTTGAGGGTATGGCAGATGCAGAACAACTTGATGCCAAAGAATCACAGAAAAAAGTCGATAACGCAGTTGAAGATTTGAAAATATGCGCAGAACGCCGGAAAGAATTGGATTCAGCGTTGACGGAGGCGGAGTTGACCAAACTTTTCCAGAAACACTCCTGGGGCAGCCGCCGCGGCTGGCGGGACTATGAGCTGCTTACTCCGGAAGAACAGTATTTTGTGGATAAATCCGGCTGGACACCGGAAGAAAAAATTTACAAAGAACCTGAATTTGCCGCGTGGAACGAATCCAAACCTTTGAGCCGTGAAGAACAGCGTTTGGAAATGAAAAAGGCGGTGCAGGCCACTCAAATCGGCGACAAACTTATTTTTGGAAAATTCGGCAAAATAAATTTGTTCACATTGAAGCACACTGCAGAAAACAAAACTTTTTATTTTATTCATCTTTCTGATACCGCAACGTTTCGCTTTTCCCGTCAGCAGCTGGATAAAATAAAACGACAGATGCCTTTTATCGCTGATGACCGCACGGCTGCCCTCTGGGCGGAAGTTTTGGGAGATATGACTGTGGAAAGCTGTAAACTTACTGCAGAACAATTAAAATATCTGGAAGCCAAAGTTCAGGAAACTTTGGATGTGCTTGAAAATTATAAAATAGACATTTACGATGATAAATATTTTGATTGTCCCCGGGATTATTACGACAATTATAAACTTCTGACCGAAGCGGAAAAACAGCTCCTTGACCGTCTCGGTTTGACTCCGCCGCTACAGAAAAAAGATGAGAAAAAAGATGAAAAAGAAGATACTTTTTGGGAAAATATTTTAGCGGCTGCCAACGACATCGCATCCAGCCGACGCCGGCTCAAACGCAATGTTGTCAAAAAACCGGAATTTTTTAATCTTCTGTGCTTTGATGATTTCGATGTATCTTTTTACAACGGTCGTTATCATATCAATAAAATATATGCTTATGAAATAATATTTCCTTTTGGACGTAATTTAACCGTGAAAAAATCCGACCTCCGCCCCGACCAGATCGAATTTTTAGAACGCAAATGCAAAGAGAGGGCAGAAAAAGAAAAACGTATTAAGGATGAAATTGGACGTGGTATGATTCGGAATTAATTTCATCAGGGAGAAAATATTATGAACGGAAATGAATTTGAAAAACTTGAACATGAAGTGGAAGTGATGTTGAATGACAATGATAGTGACTTGGATTTGGAAAAAATAGAAAAATTATTTGACGCTTACGCAAACAATTTCAAAGCGGCGAAAGAGTACCTGCAATCCTTGCCGGAAGTCAAACTTCAGCAATTTTTTGACGCACGCGGTATCAATGCCAAAGTCGTCGCAACTGTTTCCGGTCCGCGGATCACCCGCTATGAAATAGAACCCGGTATTGGAGTTTCTCCCGAACGGATCAAAGATCTGCAAGATGAAATTCAAATGGTTCTGCAAGCATCGTCGATAAGAATTCTCGCTCCGATACCAGGAAGAGCTGAAGTCGGTATTGAAGTTCCGAATGAAAATCCGGAAACAGTAACATTAAAGGGAATTCTGTACAGTGAACAATGGCAAAACAGCACAGCTGTCATTCCCCTTGCTATCGGCAGAAATACTGTTGGTGAGCCGGTTATCATCGACCTTGACCGCGCTCCGCATATTCTGCTTGCCGGTGCTTGCGGAACAGGCAAAAGTGTCTGCATCAATTCCATGATCGGCAGTATGATAAAGAAATTCTCTCCAAACGAACTGAAATTTGTCATGTTCGATCCTAAAATAGTGGAACTGGATTTTTTCCGGGATCTGCCGCATTTGCAAATGCCTATTGTCAATGATGCTGAAAAATTTGCCACAGTTCTGCACAAAATCGCCGATGAAATGGATCAGCGTTTGGCAATGCCCTCTGATGAAAAATTTCCGCCTCTGGTGATCATCATTGACGAACTTGCCGACCTTTTGACCGGTGAGGATAAAATTGCCGTTGAAACCGACATTGCCCGCATTGCCCAAAAAGGCCGCAAAGTTGGTATTCACTTGATCATTTCCACGCGACATCCGGTGGATATTCCGGTAGTTATCCTCGCCAACATCCCGACCAAATTATGTTTCCAGGTTGATTCAGAATTTGCCAGCGAACAGGTATTGGGCGAACCCGGTGCTGAAACGCTCCTCGGTAAGGGCGATATGCTGATGCAGTACGGCTTATTCACCGAACGCGTACAGGGCGCATGGTGGTAAGCGAAGAAGATATCGAAAAAATTATAAATCAGGACTGAAATATTATGACTGACAAAGAAAAACAGGAACTTGCTGAACTTCAGAAAGAACTTGTTGAAACGCAGGCAGAACTTGAAAAACTGCTTGAAGAATCCGAAGAAATGGATAAAGAATTTTCCGAAGCCTTTGAGCAGATAATGGCTTCCGACACAGTGGATAGTGATGAAAACTGGATCATGGGGATCAATCCCAATCCGCCCTCCGGAGAGGCCGTTTCAGGGGAACAATACCGCTTGCCGGATGATTACCCGCTTCCGAGAGAGATATTGCAGCAGCACTTCCCGCGAACTGCCGATCAATGCAACTTTTCCGGAGGCTGGGGATACGATGCAGATCACGCCACCATCGTCAAAGAGTTCGATCCGGAAATCAATCCCGATGAGAAGTTTGACGGCGTTTCGCTGGAATACGCCTTCATCGACAAACGCATCCGGGAGGAGTTGATCTTTTCGCGTCCGGAAGGAGAACGTTTTGAGGAGTTGGATTCCTGTACCATTGAACAGCGTTTGATGGATATAAACGGCGTGCCGCACGACTGTATTCGGGTGGAAGTTACCGCTCATCCGGAAAAGGAGTGGAATGAACTTAAAGCCGATTGGGAAAGTCACGATTTTTACAAAGATGATCCCGAAGGACGTGAAGCCAATCTCGCCCGCAAAGAGGCTTGCAAAATCACCTATCAAACCGAATATTACTTCAACATCAGCGATTTCTTTTGAGGCTGGACAGCAGTACAGGCCTTCATAAATTCGGTATTCCGGATGCCAGATAACCCTTGCTGCAATATAGTTTTGAGGTTGCTGGATGAGGCTTTTTGTGTCATTTTTGTGTCGCTTTCAACCATTTCAGCTATTCAATTCTCAAAACAACCTGCAATTAATATACAGTTTGCCCACCAGTTTGTCAAATCGTATTTGAAAAATACTCCATCATGGGTTATATTAATTCGTGATGGAGTAATGATGGAGTATTTTCTATGAGTAAAACCGTTTTGTGCGATAA
>SUWL01000116.1 GCA_015061495.1 Lentisphaerota bacterium | reverse complement strand
AACGGCAACGGATACGTTCAACTTCCGGATCAACAGAACAAAAATATTCTCCCAATGTTCTTGCTCCGGAATCTTTCAATGCCTGTGCCAATTCGTTGATGCCGTTTTTTACTACACCGGAATCTTCATCTTTAACTTCCTGCTTGCGATTGCTTAAATATCCACGCCGTTGAGCCAGGTGAAATATCGCTCTGGCGATTTCTTCCGGCTTCAATTGGCGATCCAGAGCCAGCTTACGAAAGAAATATGGGATTAAATGAGCAGTTTGCCGTCGCATATTTTGAGGAAAGGATTCCAGCAATCTTTTGTCAATTTCAACAAAAAATTCTGCATCAGGAGTATCCTTGAGTAGACCACCGGCAATGAGAGCTTCGATTAATTGCGTTTTGCGTTCTTTCCGACGACGGTATTGTTCTCTCAAAGCTCTTTTTAATCGTCTTTCCGCACAACGCGATACTCCTTTACCGGAAGCGATGTCATCATCCATCCCCGGTTGAAAAATACGACTCCCCCAATTGAGCAAATTCCGTTTATTGCCATTTTCTGATATCAGAGCCCAGCCAATAGAAGCGATTCCCAAATCTAATCCGAGTGTAAGTTGCGACATAACGGTACCCTTTCCGCATTTAAATAAAGCATACGAATAAAATATACCCATATTTTTCTATTTTTCAACTTGAAAATATGAAAATATGAGTTACATTAACGGTAACTCTACAAGTCCTGATAAAGGGACTGAGGGCTACTTCCTGCGGGAAGTCCTTCCGTGGTGGCTCCAGCAGCCACCCTTTTTTTTGTAAAAATTGATCATATAACAGAAGATACTGGTACATTTTACCTGAATGGGTAACTATTCGTTATGACTGCTGAGCCCGATAACTACTGGCTGGAGGTCATTCCCGAAAATCGGTATTGATGTTTTTTCGCAGGACCGTAATATGGACAATAGTTCAGAGGAAATCATCATTTATTCAACCGCTGACGGCAAGGCGAATATCTCTTTATCGGCTGAAGACGGCAGCATTCGGCTGAACCGGAATCACATATCGGGAATACCGGCAGAAACGGCTTGTTTTCCGCGATTTTTCAATTCCACTTCACGGTTGATCTTGCGGCGTTCGGCATCAAAGAACCAACCCCATTTGTTGAAGTACTTTATCATATTGACAATGTGTATCTTGAGCATCCGCAGACTCTTTTTTGATGCCTGCTCATGGGCGTGGATCACTGCCGCTTTGGGATAATAAACCGTGCGGAAGCCCGCGGAATAGATCCGGCGGGTGATGTCGATGTCTTCCGGATACATGAAAAATCGTTCATCAAAAAGTCCCGCTTTTATCAGTGCTTCTTTGCTGAATACCATGAAACATCCGCACAAATACGGCACTTCCAGCACTTCATCATGGTTGAAATGCTGCATGGTGAATCGGTGCATCCTTCGGAAAGTCAGTTTTTTCGGCAGAAATCTCCGGCAGATCAAATCCCACGGAGACGGGACCAGTTTGCAGTTGTACTGCATCGTACCATCCGGATAGAGGGTTTTGGGCATTACCAGACCGATTTCGCGGTGTGCGCTCATAAATTCCGTTATTGCCGCTAAAGTTCCGGGAATAAAGCTGATATCCGGATTGACGATCGCATGGAAATCGCTGCCCAGTTCCAATGCCCGGCGCATCGCCTGATTATGACCGGCTCCGAATCCGCGGTTTGCCGACGGGATATAATCGATCCTGCCGGGATATGCCGCTGCCAGAGTTTCCGCGAACTGCCGGTCACTGCCGTTGTCCACGATAAAAAAACGTTCCGGTTCTCCGGCAAGGACAGCTTCGATCACCGGAGCGACTTCCGGCAGCCGGTGATGATAGGTTACCAATGATACTGTAAGCACTTTTTTCCCTTCCTGATAGATAGCTGCTTATAACATAGCACTTCCCGGCGTAATTTTCAATAATCTATGATAAAAAGAATGGCTTCTGCTTGTAAATCGGTTTGACGTAATGTATCTTATGTGAGTTGTTGTCAAATGGAAAGGAATGGATATGAAAACGTTTGATCTGGTTTCCTGCTCCGTAGCGGCAGGACTGTTTTTTACCGGATGTATCAATAATGTATGTAAAAAGGAAGGAATGATCATGGCTGCACCCAAAGCTTACACCGTTCAAGATACGCCGGGATACAACTCCTGGCCGATGATCCAGAATGCCGGTTCCCGGTTGATCTGCGCTTACAGCAAGGGCAAAGAACACCGTATTGAAGAGCCATGCCGGGGAGTTTACGCCCGTTTTTCCGATGACGGCGGAGTTTCTTGGAGCAGTGAAGTGACGGTTTGTGATTCCGATAAGTTCGGACAGGTCACTATCGGTAAAGGGGCAGATCGTGACGGCGCGGTACTTTTCTGGGTGCGCAACTGCAAAGCATGGGATTTCCCTTTTGAATTGCACCATGAACTTTACCGTACGGTTGACGGGGTGACGTTTGAAAAAATTTCCGCTCCGCAGCTGGATCCGTCGCCTATGCAGATCACCGATATTTTTCATATTCCGGAAAAAAATGAGCTGATGGCTCTCTGGTTCGCCGGAGATTACAAAGGCGGCAATAACAATTCTTGGGGTACTTTGATCAGCACTGATAACGGTATCACCTGGAAACAGCAGATTATCGAAAGCGGTCTGCCCAAAAATGAGTGGCCCACAGAACAATCCGCTGTCTATCTTGGTGACGGCAGGATCATCGCCATTGCCCGCCGGGAAGGCGGAGATGCCAACCGGGTGCAATTTCAATTGCAGTCCACGGATCACGGCAGGACGTGGAGCAAAAAGCTTACCAATATCAATGATATCCGTGAATCGACTCCAAGTTTGATCCTCACTGCGGACGGCAAAATCTGCAACTACTATTATCAGCGCGGAGCCGGTTTACTAAAACGCCGGGTGGTTGAGGCGGGAAAAATCTGGGATAATCCCACCTCCTGGCCCGAACCGGAAATCATTACCACCGCCAGCACTGACGGCTGTCATGCCGGCAATGTCAATGCAGTTGCCGCTGGCGGCAGACATCTTCTATCCTACTATACCGGAAATAAAACCGATACTGCTGTGGTGGTGTTCCCCGCTGAACTTCCCCGGTAAAATACAAAAAACGGAGAGCGGGGAAATCTTTTCCCGCCCTCCGGAACGGTCATTACCCTGATCAGGCAGATCACTTGCTGCTCAAGGTCACGCTGACTTCACCCTGCCACACCCGGCTTTGATGGGGATCGGCGGGAAAGTCGGTTTTGGCAAAGAATATCTCGGCGGTCGGCACTCCGGCCCGCCAGGAGAAAAACTGTCTGGCTCCGGAACCGGCGGAACAGCGGAATTTCAGGGCATATCCCGGCGCACTTACGGTGAATTCCGGTCGGTCGAAATTGCCTTTCAGCGTTTTGGCAAGGTAGCCTTTGAATGTACCGTCGGCAATGCCGAATGCCACATGCTGCCTGCCGCTGAACTTCAGATTTTTGCCGCCGCAGACGGCACTGATACTCGTGACGTCGCACAGATCTGCCGCTTTATTCCCGAAGTCGATCCGGTTCTGGAGGCGCATCCGGAAATCTGCCTGACTTTTTACATCCCGGCGGACGGTGATCTTATATGCCGCTTTGATTTCCGGTCGGTCGCGGTAAAGGGTGATGGTTTTGATGATCTCAAAATCTTTGAGGTAGCCGTGACGGATAACGGCGGCAAGTTTCACTTCGGCGCGGTCGCTGCAGAGCTGGCGGTCAACTACCTGATACGGTACTTCGATTTTAGCACAGTAAGGTTCATCAAAGGCTTCCCGGAGTAAGCCGAGACCGGGTTCACGGAGCAGCATTTTGCCGGATTTTTTATCCATAAGCTGTTCGATTTTGCCGTTATCGTCCAGATCGATCCAGGCGATGAGTGCCGGGGATTCCATTTTGACGGCGAATTTACCGTTTTTCATCCGGTCGGTACGGCTGATGGATAATCCGTTGGCAGAGATACGTTTTTCCACAATTTCTCCGACGGTGTTTTCCGGATTGGAGTGCCAGTCCCAGGCTTTGCCGGCGGCTTTTGCCGGAACATTTCTGCCATTGTCAGGTTCGATAAGCAGTACGCTGTAGCCCCGGGGAGCCAGTGTGACCGGCAGACCTTTATTCAACTGACCGGCAGAAATTTGCGCCGTGCCATCCAGAAAACAGCGGTTGCCGCTTGCCAGATCGGTGACGGCGTATTTCCCGGAAGCGATTTGCGGCAGAGAGATCAGTACCCGGCAGGAAGCTCCCGGATTGTAGTTGAACATACTGACCAGATATTTACCGTCAGATTTGCGTGCGGTATAACGGAAGTAATCGAGAGTTTCAGCAGATGTGG
>SUWL01000028.1 GCA_015061495.1 Lentisphaerota bacterium | reverse complement strand
GTTTGAGGTTGTTGATACATGCCGCCGCCCGGCCGCGTTCACGGGCAGAATTGAGGGCAGGTAAAAGAATTGCCGCCAAAATCGCGATGATGGCAATGACCACGAGTAATTCGATCAGAGTAAAACCGCACAGTTTTACTCTCCGGACGGAGAGTTGATGTTTCATTTGCGTTCTCCCATATTGATTATGTTTTCACTGTGCCATCCCCCCGGGGCGGCAATACACCACTGCCTTTTATTATACCACAAACCGGTAACTGATACAATAGCTGAAAATGACTAAATGATAGTAAAATGGGATATTATAGTACAAAACGATACTCAAGATGCCCGCAGGAGATATGGTCGTGCTTCATACTTAACTGCAAAGGTATACAACTTTGGGGATACGCTCTTGCCATCCGGGTGGTATATGGACAATAGCAAATTACTACCCGACCACCGGCAGAAAAAAACGGATCACGGCAGCTGCTGTGATCCGATCAGGCTATCTTTTGTTTTCCGGGAATTACTTTTTCACCGGCACTGCAGGGAAAAGTATTCCGGTACCCAGCAAGACAGTTTTATCCAAATGAATGGATTGTGTTTTTGACACTTGCTTCTTTACGTTCACATAGAGAAACTGCTTTGAAAAGTGTCCGACAAAACTTAGTAAAAGTTGATTCAAACTATCGTAAAACGAGAGATTTTTTTGAAATGTACTTCGTATAATATACCACGAATGTAATTTCATTTTAACAAATGGGTAAGTATTCGTTTAGGCAACACAGCCGTTTGGGTCGGTCACAAAATAGATTCCCATTTCGGGATTTTCGTAACAGATGCAGCCCATTTCGGAGTGGCGTTTGTGGGCTCCTTCGTAATCATCGACTTTGAAAGCCAAATGAAATTCATTGTCGCCCAAATCGTAGGGACGATCCATTTCCCGCAGCCAAGTCAATTCCAACTGGTGGCTGCTGTTGCCGTCTTCAAGGTAAACAATGATAAAAGAACCATCTTTAGCGTTTATACGGCGCACTTCGTGCATATCAAAGGCATCCTGATAAAATTTGATGCTTTTGTCAAGATCGAAAACGTTTAAGTTATTGTGAACCATGCGAAATTTCATTGGATATATCTCCTGGGTTTAATTATCTTCAGAGGTAATATACCTCGTTCATCATAAAAATGCAAGCAGGGCAAAACAAAAATTACCTTTATACCCCAGCTGATAAAATTTGATGCTCTTATCAAGGTCAAAAACGTTCAGATTGTTGTGAACCATACGGAATTTCATTGTGTCAGCCTCCTGGGTTTGATTAGCTTCAAAGGTTACGATACTTGCGTATAAAACAGCACAGCTGTTTGGATATTTTATGTCCCAACAGCCAAAAAATTCAACATTTTTTACATCAGATCAGAATGAGCATCCCCAAATTGCGGAGAAAACCGGTTTTCCAGAAACCGTAACGGATAATGGTGTATTTGCGTTTAATAAAAGTCATCTTTTCCAGAGAAGCAAACGTTTTCAGCAAAGCGGCACTTTTTTCATCCACTTCGATCCCGCTGTTCAAGAGAGCTTCCGCCTGACGGCAGTTGGCAAAAAAACGCTTGCGCAGCACGCCTGCACCACCGGATAATTTGCGGAACATCTCCCGCACTCCGTAGGAACTGCTCCCCAATACGTTCGCATGGTGCTGACGGTAAAGCAAGGTCGGCTCATTCAAATACTCTATTCTCCCTGCCGCCGCCGCTGCCAATGCCGCATAATGGTCGTGCATCACCGCCGTTGCCGGGATCGGGTCGATCAACTTCACCAATGCCCGGTTGAAAATCATCGTATTGCCCGATGGAACATTCTGCACCAGCAGCCGGGGCAATGACAGCCCGCCTGCCGGATCAAGGTGCTGATTCCGCAAATTGGACGGGGCGATCACGGCAAGATCCGCATCGGTAACCAGCGCATCGGTAAATACGCATACCGGTGTGCCATCCGGAACTTCTGCAGAAACTTCCTGCAGAAACTTCCTGGATTTTTCCACCTTTTCCGGCAGCCACACATCGTCGTGGTCAGCAAACATCACTTCGTCGGCTTCGGCAAATTTCAACAATCTGGAAAAATTTTCCATCGCTCCTGCCTGCCCCTGCTCCACCAGCATGATCCTGGCATCTTTACTGCTGTACCGGTCAATTATCGCCAGTGTTTCATCACTTGACCCCCCGTCACGGATCAGCAGCCGCCAATCCGTAACAGTTTGGGCAATAATGGAATCGATCTGTTCTTCAAGAAACTTCGCCGAATTCCAGGTGGCAAGCAGGATATCAGTCATCCGGGAAATTCCTCTTTCATAAATTCAGCCAGCGCATCCTGCCAGTGCGGCATGGGGGCAAAGCCCAACTCTTTCAGCCGCAACTTGGTCAGACGCGAATTTTTCGGGCGGGGCGCCGGACGGGGAAACTCCTCCGTCGAACATGGCACGATCCGTTGATTCCGACCTGCCAAACGGAAAATTTCAGCGGCAAATTCCGCCCATGATGCCTCTCCTTCGCAAGTTAAGTGCAGTGTCCCGCGAACCTCCGGACGCAAAACGATTTCCCGCAATTTTGCCGCCACTGCCAATGTTGAAGTCGGATTGCCGATCTGATCTGCCACCACTTTCAGTTCCGGACGGCTTCCGTCGGCAAGCTGCAGCATGGTGTGAACAAAACTCGGTCCTCCCGGACCGTAAAGCCATGAAATCCGGCAGATCACATGGTCGACAACCGCACGGCGCACCGCCTCTTCTCCGGCAAATTTGCTTTTACCGTAAACCGTATCGCCGCCGTTGGGCTGATCAAATTCATCATAAGGATGCTCTGCTCTGCCGTCAAAAACATAATCCGTGGAAATCGCGATCAAACGCACCCGGTTTGCCGCACACGCCGATGCGACATTGGCAGAACCGGTTTCATTGAGCAAATACGCCTGTTCTACGGCACATTCACACTTATCAACGGCAGTCATGGCAGCACAGTGGATAACCGCATCCGGACAAACTGAAGCGACCAGATCATGGAATTTTACCTTATCGGTAATATCAGCTTCCGGCAGGTCGGCCGGGACGACTTCCCAATCCTGCCAGCTGCGGCAAAGTGTTCTGCCGAGCATGCCTTTGCCGCCGGTCACGAGGATCTTCATCTCAAATACTCTGCTCCGTCAAAAAATTCCCCGGCGGCAAAAACGGGATTGAGCCGGTCTTTACCGGATAAAACGGCATTTTCAGCGGGGATCTGCCAATTTATCCCCAACTGCGGATCATCCCAGGCGATCCCCCTTTCGCTTGCCGGCATATAGATATTGTCGCACTTATAGGCGAAAACCACCGTTTCAGAAAGCACCGCAAATCCGTGTGCAAATCCCCGGGGAATAAACAACTGATACTTGTTTTCCCCGGAAAGTTCCACTGCCGCATACCTGCCGAATGTCGGCGAATCTTTGCGGATATCTACCGCCACATCCAGCACTTTGCCCTCGATCACTCTGACCAGTTTTGCCTGGGTATAAGGCGGCAGCTGATAGTGCAGCCCCCGGATGACTCCCGCCCTGGATCTGGATTCATTATCCTGCACCCAACGGCAGAAGATCCCGGCAGCGGCAAACTTCTGTTCGTTCCACGATTCAAAAAAATATCCCCTTTCATCGCCGAAAACGTCGGGGATGATCACTTTTACTTCCGGGACGGCACACTCAATGATTTTCATCTGCGGTTCTCTCCGTCGGCGATCCTCAACAGATACTGACCGTATTCGGTTTTAAGCATTTCCGAAGCAGAACGGCGCAAGTCTTCCGCATC
Source organism: Lentisphaerota bacterium (assembly GCA_015061495.1). Classification (GTDB taxonomy): domain Bacteria; phylum Verrucomicrobiota; class Lentisphaeria; order Victivallales; family Victivallaceae; genus UBA1784. The sequence continues at coordinate 29,727 of SUWL01000028.1, read as the reverse complement.
CAGCCAGTGGTTTTCAAATGCGATCTCTTCCAGACATGCGACCTGCAATCCCTGCCGGGTTTCGATGGTGTGGATGAAATTGGCAGCTTCCAGCATGCTGCGGTGGGTACCGGTATCGAGCCACGCATACCCCCGGCCAAGCGTTTCGACATGGAGTTTTCCCTTTTGCAGATATGCGTTATTTACCGCAGTTATTTCCAGTTCTCCTCTGGCGGACGGTTTGATGCTTTCGGCGATGGAAACCACCTCGTTGTCGTAGAAATAAACCCCGGTCACAGCGTAATTTGACTTGGGGACCGCCGGTTTTTCCTCGATGGAGACCGCCTTGCCGTTTTCGTCGAACTCCACGACTCCGAAACGTTCCGGATCCCGGACGCAGTAGCCGAATACCGTGGCACCGGATTCTCTGGCGACAGCATCCTTGAGCAGTGAAGAAAGATGCGCTCCGTAAAAAATATTGTCACCTAAAACCAGTGCCACCCGGGAATCGCCGATAAATTCCCTGCCGATGATGAATGCCTGCGCCAGACCTTCCGGACGGGGCTGAACGGCATAAGAAAACTCCACTCCGAACTTACTGCCGTCACCCAGCAGTCGTTGAAATGAACTTTGATCTTCCGGGGTGGTAATGATCAATATTTCCCGGATCCCCGCCAGCATCAGCACGGAAATCGGGTAGTAAACCATCGGTTTGTCATAAACCGCCAGCAGTTGCTTGGAAACTCCGACGGTCACCGGATGCAGTCTGCTGCCGGCACCTCCGGCAAGTACGATACCTTTCATATCACTTACCCCCTTTTCCCAACCGTTCCATACGGTATTCACCGCTTAAAACTCTGGCACACCACTTATTTTTGTGTTCCAGATACCACAACACCGTTTTGCGGATGCCGCTCTCAAAGGTCTCCTGCGGTTTCCAGTTCAGCTCCCGGGCGATCTTATCCGCATCAATGGCGTAACGCATATCATGTCCGGGGCGGTCGGAAACAAATACGATCTGTTCCGCATAAGATCTGCCGTCCGCCCGGGGGGACAACTCATCCAGCAGTGAACAAATGGTCTTTACCACTTCAATATTTTTTTTCTCGTTATGACCGCCGATATTATAGGTTTCGCCGGGTTTTCCTCTGGTGGCGACCAGATAGAGAGCCCGGGCGTGATCTTCCACATAGAGCCAGTCCCGGATCTGCAAACCCTGTCCGTAAACCGGCAATTCTCTGCCGTCCAGTGCGTGCAGGATCATCAGCGGGATCAGTTTTTCCGGGAAATGATAAGGTCCGTAGTTATTGGAACAGTTGGTCACCAGTGTCGGCAGTTGAAATGTTCTTTTCCACGCCCGCACCAGATGGTCGCTTGCCGCCTTGGATGCCGAATACGGTGAACTCGGCGCATAAGCGGTCGTTTCCCGGAAAAAATCATCGTCATTTACCAGATCTCCATAAACTTCGTCGGTGGAAATGTGGTGAAACCGGAACGCCGCTTTTGCCGCTTCATCCAGAGAAGAAAAATACTTTCTTGCCGATTCCAGCAGCGTATAAGTGCCGATGATATTGGTCTGTATGAACTCTCCCGGCGCATCAATGGAGCGGTCTACGTGACTTTCAGCGGCAAGATGCATCACATGTGTCGGCAGGAAATCCGCGAAGATCCGGTCAAGTGCCTCTTTATCGCAAATGTCACACTGCTCAAAGCGGAACCGGTCGGATGAAGAAACCGCTGCCAGAGATTCCAGATTTCCGGCATAGGTAAGTTTATCGACCACGCAGACCTGATCTGCGGTGCTGCCGATGATGTGCCGGACAAGCGCGGAACCGATAAATCCGGCGCCGCCGGTGACGATAATCCGGTTTGCCATGATCAACCCTGATTTTTCAGTAATTCCGCGATCCGCCATGAAGCTTTGCCATCACCGTAGGGGTTGATGGAACGGGACATATTCTGGTAGAAGCTCTGATCGTCCAGCAGCTGCAGGACATACTTGCAGATATTTTCCTTATCAGCTCCGGCGAGGACAACGGTACCGGCTTGCACAGCTTCCGGGCGTTCGGTGGTATCGCGCATAACCACCACCGGTTTTCCCAGCGAAGGAGCCTCTTCCTGCACGCCGCCGGAATCGGTGAGGATCAGGTAACTCTGCCGCATCAGATAGAGGAACGATGGATAATCCTGCGGCTCGATAAGGTGAACATTACCGGCATCACCGAGGATCTCATTTACCGGCTTGCGGACATTGGGGTTCATGTGCATGGGATAGACGACCTGCACATCGTCCCGGGAAGCGATCTCTTTGATGGCACGGCAGATCTGCAAAAATCCGTCCCCGAAATTTTCCCGCCGGTGTCCGGTAACCAGCACCAGTTTTTTAGCCGGATCAAGGAAGGAAAACTTCTCCTGCATACTTTTGATCATTCCCGGATCGCTATCCATTATTTTGACCGCTTCAAAGAGGGCATCGATCACCGTATTGCCGGTGACATGGACGATTCCGGGATCGACGGCTTCGCGCAGCAGGTTGTTTCTGCTGGTTTCGGTGGGAGCAAAATGGATCGTTGCCAGCTGGGTGGCGATCATGCGGTTCATCTCTTCGGGCCACGGCGAATAACGGTTGCCGGTACGCAAGCCGGCTTCCACATGGCCGACCTCGATTTTCTGATAAAATGCCGCCAGTGCCGCCGCCATCACGGTGGTGGTATCTCCCTGAACCAGCACAATATCCGGTTTCCACTGTTTGAAAACCTCTTCCATTCCCTTGAGCACCTTGCAGGTAACATCCGCCAGAGTCTGATCCGGAGCCATGATATTGAGGTCGAAATCCGCCTGCAGATCAAAAAATTCCATCACCTGATCCAACATCTGCCGGTGCTGTCCGGTGGAACAGACTTTGACTTCAAAATCTCCGGTGTAACTTTTCAACATTTTAGCGACCGGCACCATTTTGATCGCTTCCGGGCGGGTACCGAATACTACAAGAACTTTTTTCATACGGCTGTCCTCTGATATATGATAAATTTATTTTTCACTTATTTCTGCATTTTTTCCGGACAATAAACCCGGGGAACGGTCAAGCGTGCCATTTCCATTTTTTCATACAAATGGGCATTGCGCAGCAGTTTGATCAGCAGAGCCTTGCTGGCGGCGAGCCGGACCCGGCGCAAAATCTTTTTCCAGACCGGACGGCGTGTCTCCGATGCTGACGCAAGGAAAAACATCCGCCGCAGAAAGCCATTTGTCCCCACGGTGCGGTTGATCTCCTGCACTTCAAATCCGCCGCAATACTCCTGAATGAAACGGTCGGTAAATTCCGGGTCAAATCCGGGTTCATTCAGCGGCATTTCCATATACACTCCGATGGAAGTACGCTCTTTAAGCTGATCGAATATCCAGTTGATCTGCTCTTTGGTGTACATGGCATTGCCCGACATGGCATAACCGGTTTCCCAATGATGAGCGACACTCAAGAGCAGCACCACATCCCAGACGGTACCGGTATTCTGCATATATTCCAGCAGATCACGCTTCTCAACATTGATCAAATCGGCATAAAGCTGCTGGGAATTTACTGCATAATTGTCGATCCCCGCAACGGTATTGCCCAGTGCGCCGATTGCTCTGCCGATCAAGCCGGTATTGCATCCGACATCCAGCAGAGAATAATCCCGGCACTTGCCGGTGCGCACCAGCAGATCGGCAGCGATCATCAACGCCCGGTCGATGCCGACACGCTCATATTCATTGGTAAATATCTGCTTCAAAAATTCCGGATCCGGATCAAGCAGACGTGTTTTCAGCTGTTCATCGCTGACAGTTGGCAGATATTGCATGATCAAAGTTCTCCGGCTTTGGTAAATTCGATTTTGTTCGGTACGGAAAAGAGCAGCGGCAGGAATGAATCCGGATCCGGAGCCACCTCAAAGACCAGCGCATTGAAGGCTTTATCAGCATATTCACCCTGGATCGGAGAACGCATCCCCAGATCGACTTTGAAGTAAGTTCCCGGACGCAGATCGACTTTGAAAGTAAAATCCGCCACCCAGATCCCCGGCGTAAGTTCCGGGATATTATCGCCGTTGAAGTAGGAATTCAACGCAAAAAGCTGCACTCCTTCGATCGTGCTGATCACACAGCCGATCTCCGTGGATTTCAACGTTTCATGGACTTTTATAACGGCACGGATGGTGCAGTTTCTGCCGGGCCGCGGCTGAAGCACCTCTTTGCCGTCCACCAGCATCATGCAGTCGGTGAATTCCGCCACCGATGAGGAGATCCGGTTGACCACCCGGGAAGAGAACGGTGCCTGACTGCGGGAAACGGTCTGAAGTTTATTTTCATCTTCTTCAGCCCCTGCTTCCGGAGCCGCTTTCCGGATGGGAGCGGCAGCAGACCCCTGCCCGGCGGATGCCGCGTTGAGTTCCATATACATATCAAAAGCAGTTGCCGGATCAGTATCCAGCAACAGATCGCCATGGTGCAGGAGCAAACAGCGGTTGCACAGCGAAGTGACCACTGCCTGCGAGTGGGAAACAAAGAGCAGAGCGACCCCCTTTTCCAGAAGTTTGTGCAAGTGGGAGTAACATTTGGCTTGAAAGAAACAGTCCCCGACAGCAAGAGCTTCGTCGATGATCAGAATTTCCGGCAGCAGCAAGGTGGAAACCGCAAACGCCAGACGCAGAACCATACCGCTGGAGTAGGTTTTCAACGGGCGGTCAACGAAATCCCCGATCGCGGCGAAATCAATGATCTCATCCATGTGTTTTTTCAATTCCGCGTCAGTGATCCCCTGCAGAGATGCGGCAAGCACGATATTCTCCCTGCCGGTGTAGTCCGGATGGAAGCCGTTGCCCAATTCCAGCAGTGCCGCGATACGGGCATTGCGGGTGATCGTACCGCTGGTCGGCTGCAGAACCCCGGCGAGCAGCTGCAGCAAGGTGCTTTTACCGGAACCGTTGCAGCCGATGATACCGACACTTTCGCCGCGTTTCAGGGTCATGGACATATTGTGCAGTGCCCAGAATTCTTCATAGAAACGCTTTTTACCCGCACACAGACACTGCAGGAAACGGTGATGCGGTTTGGCGTAGATCTGGTACGCCTTGGAAATATTATCAGCCTGCATCAAAATATCAGAGGACATCAGCAAATCCCTTTTTGGTGGTGGTGAACCATGTCCAGCCGCACTGCCAGACCAGTACACTGATTAAAACGATCAACAGCCAGCTGTCGGCACCGGGAACTGCGCCGTTAAGCAGCAACTTCCTGCCCACACTGACGTAGAGTGAAAGCGGATTGCTGTCCAGCACCCAGTGATACTCTTCCGGGACCCTCTCCACCGGATAGAAGATCGGGGTGGTAAAAAAGAGCATCTGCAGAATAATGCCGCATACAAACTGGGTATCCCGGAAGTAGACCCCAAGCGATGCCACAAACAGGCAGATCCCGGAAACAAAGAATAAAAACAAAATGAACAACAGCGGAAAAAGCAGCATGCTCCAGGAAAAGATCCCGAATCCGTCAAATATCACCCGTGCAACGACCACCAGAGCAAAACAGATCACACCGGTGATCGCCGCTCCCAAACTCTGGGTGATCGGCAGCAATTCCAGCGGGAAAATGGTCTTTTTGACAAAATTCACATTGCCAGCCATCACGTTGGCAGAGGAGTTGAGCGCCTCAGCAAAGACGTTGAAAAATATCATACCGGTGAACATGGTAATGGCAAACATCGAATCCGTTTCATTGGCATTTTCCATATCCCAGCGGACTTCAAAGACGATCCGGAAAACGTACGCGTAGATCAGCAGCATAAATAACGGGTGGATGATGCTCCACAATTTGCCCATCATCGAACTGCGGTACATCTGGGAAAAACGGCGTTTGATCAGATTTCCGGTCAGTGACCGGTGGTCGTAAACGTATTTCAACGGTGCCCAGACATTTATCAGCACCAGCAATTTTTTAAGGATCCGATTCATCTCTATAAAATACCTCTGCTCAAATGTTGTGCCGGAAAACACTGATATCCAGTCTGCCGGCGTAATAGTTCAATATTCTCAAATAACGTCCGTAAACATTATCGGCATTCAATTCGGTGATTTTCGGATATGCGCCGATCGGGTAGTTGCCCAGAGCCATTTTGTGCATGGCATTGGCAAGTTCGTTGACCATGTTTTCATCCGGATTCCAGATCGTTTCCGTATAGTTGCGGAAATCCAGTTCCGTCAGGTATTTGAATGGCAGATCGACCAGCAGGCAGTTGCGGCAGTCGGTCTGACGCTGGACATCACCGACATTGGTGGCAAGCAGCGGCAGATGCATGTGGATGGTCTCCACCACTGCAAGCGAACAACCTTCCCAGAAACTGGGTAATACCACCGCATCGACGGCATTGTAAATATCCGGCATATTGTCAAAATATCTGCCGCAGATCACATGGTCCTGCAAATCGAATTTGTCAATGACCTGTCTGATCCGCTCAAAGTAGTATGGTTCAAGGACGGTTCCCGCCATGACCAGTTTCAAATTACTGTTGCCCATGCGGGCTTTGGCAAAGGCGTGGATCAAGCCAAGCTGATTTTTGGCACCGTAACAGCTGGCGGGATTGAGCATGACGAAATCGCTCTCTTTGAAGCCCAATTCCCGGCGGACTTTTTCTCTGACTGCCGGAGATTTTTTGAAATTGCCGATATTCACGCCATTTTCGACGATGATCATCTTTTCCGGCGGCAGTTTCATTTTTTCCATGGCGTACCATGCCACATTGGCGGAAACGGCGATATATGCGGTCGTATAAGGAGAAGTTTCGGTATATTTGGCAATGTCCTCGTCACTGAACCAGACATAGGTATTGTGGATGACCTGGAAATAGGGGATATGCTGTTCAAAAGTATACCATGCGCCCCAGGTGCAGTAGTGGGCGATCACCGCATCGGTCTTTTCGGAAGCGAGCAAAGTCCGGTAATCGGTATGCGGATCATTTGCATCCAGAGTACGGATCTCGATACCTTCCGGCAAAACCAGATCATCTGCCATACCGGAAACACTTACCAGCAGGGTATTGCGTCCGGCTTTGCGGAAAGATCTGACCATATCATACGCCACTTGTTCCATGCCGCCGTGTCCGAAGTAATCCATCAGGATGATGATCCTGCCGGGATCTTTTTCCGGGAAAAGCGGCAGTTCCCGTTTGAGTTCTTCCGGTTTATGGGTGGCATCAAAAAAGATCCGGTTATTGGCGATGATCGCGCTGAAAAATCCGATTTCCCCGGGCAGGCAGGACATACAATGCGGAGTCAGCACCTTGATCCGGCGCATCTCTTCACTGCCGCTTGCGGCGAAGCACTGGATTTTGAACCGCCTTATAAAAAAGGCGTTTTTTCCGACTTCATTGGCTTGTCCGGGGGCAAAATACACCCCGATAAAGTTGAAACATCGCAATTCGTCAAAGGTGTAGGATGCAAGTTCATCGCCTCTGATCAGCAGAATTTTTTTATCCAGCGGATGCGGCGGGAGCGCTGTTTCACACTTTTGGCCATGGAAATGTGCAAAAAATTCACCTAATTTCAGCCGAGCTGGGGAGAAAGAACCATATATCTCAAACTCTTTGAAATAAAATCCCTGCCGTTCTCTGTCATATCCCAGCAGCCGCATGGCTTTTTCACGGATCTTCAGCTCTTTGGCATGCGCAGAAAGCGATTTATCGTGCACCCGGTAACGATAGAGCAATTCATCGGTTCCCAGATGGGAAATATTGAGCATGGAATTTATCCGCATCCAATAATCGTAATCTTCGATGCCGAGCGTCGGTTCGTAATCTTCAAAGAACATTTTCACCGAGTGGCGGTACATGAAACTGGCTCCGATGAAATTGTCATGGACCAGATTGAGCAATTCGGTGGTATGCGGCAGATGGATCTCCGGAGAATCCGGCCGACGGCGGTTATGCGGACGGTACCATTTTTCAGTCAGCGGTTCGCCTTTGCCGTTGATGGCGGTATAGTCTGCATAAACCATGGCGGTATCGGAATTACTGCGCAAAAAGGCACTCAAGCGGCGGAGCATTTGCGGTTCCATGATATTATCGGCACTGGTCCAGGTGAGAAATTCACCGGATGCGAAGGCAAAACCGTTGCTCAATGCCCGGGCGACATACTGATTTTTCTGTTCCAGATAAAAGATCCTGCGATCGGTAAGATAAGGTGCAACGACTTCAGCGACATTATCCGTCGAACCATCGTTGACAATGATCAACTCCCAGTTACGGTAATCCTGCGCCAGGATGGAATCGATGGCTTCTGAAATCATTTCGGCCTGATTGTAAACCGGAAGAACGATGGAGATCAGCAGTGATTCATCCGGGACATCCAGAGGTTTCGCCGGTTCCGGACAGTTGATGCTTGCAAATGAATCCAGACCTTCAAAACGTTTGATGCTGACCGAATTCAGATCAAAATCCGTTTCCGGCAATTCACATCCGGGATCGACAGGGATATCGTCGAGAATCGAACAGATGAATTTGGTCATCGCTGAAGTTCCCCACCCCGGCAGGTCATTCATCTCCCGGTCACGCAAAATCTGCAGGATCTGTGCCTTGTGAAAATCGATGCCGCGACATCCGGAAAAAGCATCGCTCAATTCCCGGAACAACTGCCGCAGCAGAATATTCTGCGCCTTTTCCCAGCGCAGTTCAGCATTTTTCTGCCGTAATTCATATTCAAGACGGTAACTCAACTGAACTTTATTGGCAAGTTTCCGGTAATTCCGGTCAGCGACAGCACTTTTTGAACTTTCCAGAGAAACCATCTTGGATGCATTGGAAAGTTTACCGAACGCTTCGATGCGTTCTTTATCCATCGACTTCAATTCATCGATATTATCGACCACATTCACCAATCTCTGATAAATATCCGCCAAAACAGAATGATCATGACGGATCGCCGGCATGATCCCGTTTATCAGCCAGAGAAAATCCCGTTGAAAATGGATCGCAGAAGCATTGAAATAGACCTGACAATTACGATGGAACGATGTCTGCCCGTCAGCGTCTGCAAATCTTCTGGCAAGGGAAATATTGCGGCTGCGGACCTCCGCCATGGATAACGTTTCCAGCGCAGAATCTTTCTGCAGCAGATCAATGAACTTTTCAATGAATTCCTGACGGTCAGAAGCATGTTTCCAGATATCGGTACACTCATCGAGAAAATTCAGTGGCATCTCTTTCAAATGTCCGGCTGCAAAAAGAACGACATGAAAGATGAATGATGCGATGTCGCAATCCATCTGCACCGGATCGAAATTGAGATTTTCGAGGTCGATCCAGAACGCATGACCATTCTTATCGATGATCGCATTAAAGGTCGTAATATCTCCGTGTGCCAGTCCCAAACGGTGCAGATCACGCAGTGCTGTTGCCAGATCAAGCATCCACATCTTGAATTTGTTCCACAAAATGGATTGATCGCGATCTCTGATCAAAGCCCCCTGGGAAGAATCAAAACATTTCGGGATCGAATTGGCATTGAACATCACATCGCCTTTGATCATGGCAATACCGTGATAACAGTGACAGAGCGCCGTTACCGGGGCGATATGTTCAACCGGGTTGTCTTTGAGCAGTTTCAATGCTTCATAGTGGCGGCACTCATAAGTGCCAAGAGGACGTGAAGATGCCGGAGCATCCGTCAGCAGCGGGAAATAGAGTGATGTATCATCCCGGTATATCACTGCATCATAATTTTTGACCCGGGCACTTATCTTTTCAGCGTTAGCCGGCAATATATGCAACAGACATTCTGCTGAACAAAAATCATTTCCGGTTGAACTCACAGCCAGAACCTCTATATTATACCAACAAATAAACTCTTAAAACTTAATATAGCACAACAAACCTTTTTTGCAACCGCAACGGCGCAAATAAGCACGCTTAATCCGCCGCGCCATCAACTCACGGTTCCCGGGCGGTTTCATCCAGTGCTTTGATCAGCGGATAAAGCACATAGGTGATGACCCGGCGGCGGTCGCATTTGATTTCGCATTGGGTTTCCATGCCTGGAATCAGCCGGAACTTATCTTCCACGATGCGCAGTTTGCTGTTGGGATCGATTTCGATCCTGGCGCGATAATATTTGACCGTTGCACCGCCGACATTGCGTTCCAACGTGTCTTCGGAAATATTTTTCACCTTACCGGCAAGCGTGCCGTATTTCTGGAATGGATATGCGGAAAGTTTGATCCGGGCTTCAGAACCGACTTTGACTTTGCCGATATCTTCCGGACGGATTTCAGCTTCCAGTTCGATAGTACCCTCGGTGGGAACCAGGGTGATCAGAGCTTCCGCCTCGCGCACCGCTGAACCGGGAGAAAATGAAGCGATTTCGTGAACCACCGCATCGCACGGAGCGACCAATTCCACATATTCGATCAACTGGGCGACCTTGTCATACTCTTTCCGGGTGGAAGTCAAATTCCGGTCAACCGTCACCATATCTTCGGAAATCTTGTTGCGCCACTCCTGGACAAAGGAGTTCTGCTCCGCCAGTGTCGTCCCCCGGCGGTGTTTGAGTTCCAGCAGATCATTGGCAAGCTGATCGACGGCGGCTTCCATTTCCATACGGGTGATGGACATCTGATGCAGATCGACCAGCGTACCGGCCTTTTTCTTGTACAGATCGTCAAAAATGCCCTCAAGTTCCTGAATTTTGATCAGCCGCTCCTTCTGCTTTCTCAAGGTATCCTGTTTGCTCTTTTCCATGGCATCGATCTGCTTGAGAGCTTCGGCAAAGTAGGTCATGCGCTGCTTGAAATACTCCTGACGCTGACGGTAGATCGCCAGCTGCCAGCGGTCAAAGTGATCGCTGCCGGCATCGAAGTTCTTTTCGGTAAACTCCGCCTGCAGACGTTTCAAGTGCGCCTCCTGGGCGGAGATCTCGTTTTTCAAACGGTCGGCTTCCGCCCGGTTGAATGCCGGGTCAAAGGTGATCAGCACCTGACCTTTTTTCACCTCATCACCGACTTTGACCTTGATCTCTTTGATCACGGATCTTTCCAGCGGTTTCATCACGATCATCGGCTGGTCGGAAACCATTTTTCCGCCGCCCTGAACAACGACATCGGTTCTGGCGAATGATGCCCAGATGATGCAACCGGCAACCAGAATCAGCGGAAACCACACTCCGAATTTGATCAATCCGGGCAGTTTCTGATTTTTTATTTCCAAAGCATCCGGCTGATATTCGATGACCTTGCCGGGAACTTTTTTCACATCGTACTCCATGATCAGTCCTCCAATTCCACACTCATTTGCTGATTCCAGAATTCCCGGTAGATACCCGGCTGCGAAACCAGTTCGCGGTGGTTGCCCAGCGCACTGATCTCTCCATTGTCCAGCACCATGATCTTATCTGCATGGCTGATGATCGACAACCGGTGGGAAACGATCAATACGGTGCGGCCTTTAGCGATGGCTTTAAGATTTTTGCGGATGACCTCTTCGCTTTCCGGGTCAAGCGCACTGGTCGCTTCGTCAAAAATCAATATCGGCGGATTGGTCAGCAATGCCCGGGCGATAGCGAGGCGCTGTTTCTGACCTCCGGAAAGGTTGGCGGCATTCTCCTCCAGCACCGTATCATAGCCCCGGGGGAGTTTCTGAATGAACTCATCCGCACCGGCGAGTTTGGCGGCATAAATGATCTCTTCCAGTGCGGCATTCTGTTTGGGAAGAGCGATATTTTCCCGGACAGTTCCGCTGAAAAAGTAATTTTCCTGCAGCACCACGCCGATATTGCGCCGCAGATGTGCTTTATCCAGTTCGCGGATATCGATACCGTCGATTTTGATGATACCCTGCTGCACATGGTAAAGCCCCTGCAGCAGTTTGGTGATCGTGGTCTTACCGGAACCGGATCTGCCGACGAATCCGACGGTTTCACCGGGTTGGATATCCAGTGAGAAGTTTTTGATGACCATGGGCAGATCACTGCGGTAGCGGAAAGATATGCGTTCAAATTCAACGCCGCCGCGCAACGGATTGCGGACACCGCCTCCGGCGGGTTCAGCCGGAGAATTCATCACGGTTCCCAGCATCCGTACCGACAGGGCGATCTGCTGATATTCATGGATAAGTCCGACCATTTTTACCAGCGGACCGGTGACCCGGTTGGCGAGCATCTGGAATGCGATCAACGCACCGATGGTGATCACATGGTCAAAAACCAGATGCGCACCGATCCAGATCACGCAGATGGTCATCATCATTTCCTGCATCTGGCTGATGCTCTGGGCGGTCATGGAAATTTTACCGACCCGGAAATAGGATTTGATCGCATAGGCAGTGGAATCATCCCAGATTTTGCGTTCCACCGGTTCAAGAGCGAGGGATTTGACAGTTTTGATACCGTGGATGGACTCCACGAGCATGCTCTGGCGTTTACCTTCAGCCTGATAAAGTTCATCCAGACGTCTCTGGAACGGCTTGATAAGACAGGCGATGACCAGTGCCATCAGTGCGGAAAATCCCAGCACGATCAGGGTCAAAATCCAGCTGTAGCAGAGCAGCAGCGGAATAAATATGCACAGTGCGAAAATATCCAGCAGGGTGAAGAAAAGATTCCCGGAAAGAAATCCCCGGATCTTTTCAGTCTGCTGCATGTGTTTGAGCAATACGCCCGACGGCACCCGGTCAAAGAAATCCACCGGCAGTTTCATAAGGTGCGTGAAGGTCTTGGTCGCCGTGGAAATATCGATCTTGTTGGTGGCAAACAACAGCAGATAACTGCGGACATAGCCGACCAGCGCGTTGAATATCACTGCGATAATGATCCCCACTCCGATGACATTGAGCGTATTGTACGCCTGATTGACCAGCACTTTATCCACGACGATCTGGAAAAAGAGCGGAATGATCAGTGAAAAGACCGTCAGCAGCACCACCATCAAGGCGATTTCGCCGAAAATCGCTTTATTCTTGAGAAATTCCGGAATGAACCAGCGCAGACTGAATGGCTGGGATTCATCGGACAGTTTGTAGACCTTTTTCATCAGGATGAACTTTTTGCCGAACTCCTGACAGAACTCCTTTTCAGAGAGGAACCGGAAGTGATCCGGAGTATTGTACTGCTCGGATTCCGGGTCCAGAATAACCGCATCAGCTTCGCCGTCCTCATGGGGGCGCAATCCGCAGAATACCGCGTATTTTCCGCTGTTTTTGACGGCGATCATGGGGAATACCGATGAACTTTTCTGCAGTTCTTTCCACGACAGATTGACTTTTTTCATCTTGAAGTGGTAATCCGAAGCGATCTCCGCAAAAAGCGAATCGCGCACCTCCTCTTCACCGACCGCATATTCGTGCATGATCTCCCGGATATCCACCTGGGTGTTATTGTGACGGGCGATCTGCATAAAAGATGCCAGACGGGTCTGTTTTTTCACATCGACCTGTGCCAGATTGCGGAAAATTATACCTTTACCGCCGAATCTCTCCAACACCTGTGCCACCGGAACTTGAAGAACATTTTTTCCTGCCGCCGGGTCAAGGATCGGCACATTGCCCTCCTTTTTCACGAGCGGGCGGGAATCAAGAGCCAGTATCCAACTGCTGGTATTCAGCAAAAGCAGCACCGGGCCGATGTAGAGGTTGAGGGTTTCCGGAGTTGTGATGACTTCCGGGGCAAGCCGCTGATCTCCGGCAAGTGTCATGAGTACAGCTTCCGGATTATCTGCATAATCCGCCAAAACCTTTGCAGTCATCAGAGACGAAAAATTGACGTTCCTGCGAACCTGACCGAAAAGGAATTGCAGACACAATAACCCGGAATTCTCTCTGGGAGTGTTTTCCATAAGTTCAAATATCCTTTGATTATCTGCCGGTCGGAAAATCATTTTTCCGGAAGGCATTCCAAACTTCTTTATAAACAATTATATTAATATAAGACCTTTATCCATTTTTTGCAAGTTCGATGTCCATAATTATAGGATTTTTACCGTTTTGCAGCAGCACAAAACTCTCCAGAAAGAAAAAGACAGGAAAAAGCTTCCGCTTTTCCCTGTCCTGCCAAACAGTAACAGTCACCGTTCCCAATAAAATGGTTCGGTAAACACCGCCAGATCACTCACTCCCCGGTGCATCGGAGAATCATCCCGGAGAATTGTCAAACGGACAAAGTGAGCTTTCACCGCTTCAAAGGTGATGAAATCCACCACTTTATCGACCGTATTGGCGGAAAAATCCAGTTTTTTGCCCACCGGATTTTTTTCACTGTCCAGAAATTCGATGGTGAACTTTGCCGGTTCCGGCAGCACCCCATTGGAGTAATCCAGATTCATCTCTGCCCAAATGAGCCGCAAAGAAGAAACCTCCATCATCCTGCCCAGATTGACAGTCAATTCCGGACGGCGGTCTTCCGGAGACGGCACCCAGCAGGTGTGCGGGCACTCATCCACCGCATACGCACCTCCCAGAAACGGCATGCTGCTGGAAAATTCCGTCCGCTTGTTGGCAGCGGCATTCACCAGCCCCGCATCGCCGTATTTCACGGACTGCGGCGTATCGGAAACCTGAACTGCCGGCACACCGTTTTCATCAAACTTCACCGGATCGATGCCGACCCGACGTTCATAACCGTGGACCCGGCGCACCAGTACGGTATACGCTTGAAACGGTCGTCCCTCCGGCCCGGTGAACATCCCGCCGTGTCCGGTTCCGCTGACGATACCATCCCGGCGCAACACCATTTTTTTCGCCGGTTTTTCAAAGGGCCCCAGCGGATTTTTGCCCATATACACGCCGATACAGTAACTGCGGAACTGCGTGGCACAGGCGGCGTACTGCAAATAATACACGCCATTGTATTTGTACATATTGCAGCCCTCATCCCAACCGTAATTGAGCACTTCGCCATGTTCACCATAATGCTCAAAATCATTGGCGGGATCAAAGGTAAAGAGCGTCACTGCTTCCGATACAGCTTGCGAAGGATCATCCGGATCAAGTTCCACACCGTAGATCCCGCCGCCGGCAGGCGCACAGCCGCCGTACAGGTAAAGTCTGCCGTCATCGTCAGTAAACAGTGCCGGATCGCCCCATTGGATAAGCGAACCGTCCAATGCTTTCACCGGTCCGCAGGCTTTGAAGGGCCCCAACGGATGCGGCGCCGCATAAATACGGGCATGAGAATCCTCAAAACGGCAGCTGGAAGTCACCAGCACTCTGCCTTTACACACGGTCACACAGGGGGCATATCCCAGGGGATTATCAATATCGATGCGGTGATATTCCCAGTGGATCAGATCCTCCGACACATAAACTTGCGCGCAGGATGGGTACATATACCATTTGCCCTCAAAGTACAACACTTCCGGATCGGCGACCTCCCGGAACGAAACCCTTTCGCCGATGTACTGCTCTTCCGGGGGAGACCCGGGGAACTGACAAACCATTGCCGGCGGCAGATCCGGAAGCGGCACCGGATTGCAGTAAAGGTCATTTGCTTTTTTCATCTGCCACTCCCAACTTGTGGACCGCTGAAAATTTCACCTCTGCAGCATAGAGTGACTCCTGCTCAAAAATGATGATCTCATTAACCCCTTTTTTCAGCACCGCCGAAGGCACATAAAGCGTTTCAGTCGGTCCGATTTCCCAATATCTTCCCAGATTGAATCCGTTGACCCAGATGCACCCTTTTTTGCCGGGACGCTCAATGAATGCTTCACCACACTCATCCAAGGTGAATGTTCCCCGGTAAAAGAGTGCCGGCTGATCGGTATTTTTCAGCGGTTCAAAGGGGATACCGTCAACATCGGCAAGCGGGATCAGATCGTATTCCCAGTTGAATTGCTGCTGCAGGTCCAGACAGACACTGCCGGAAATACCTTTAGGATCTCTGCCGACAAACGGCCCGTAATTGATCCTGCCCATATTTTCGGTCAATATCTGCACTTTTCCCCGGCTGCCGGTATTGGTAAAGGTCACGCTTTCCCCGCTGTTGCACCGGTACAAGTGACCGTAATATTTACCATCGACCCAGGTCTGCACATAGTCATTAACACCGAAAAAGCGCAACGTATGTTCTGCGGCGTCCGGCAATTCCAACTCTCTGGTGTACAGAACAAAGCCGAAGTTTTCCCCCAATTCTTCCAAAGTCGGCGGGGTGACCGCCTGTCCGTGTTTCACGGAAAAATGGCGGACATTTGCCAGCAGACTGCACGATTCGCTCAATCTGACCGGAGCGGGAACGATCTTTCCGGATTCCGTCACCGGTGTGATCCGGGGATTGCCGGTATATTTTTTCAGGATCTCCTGCGCCTGCAGAAATTTTTCTGTGGCATCCCCGCATTCGGACAGCGGGCAGTCGTAATCATAACTGGTCACGCAGGGTGCGTAATCGGTAAAGCCATTGCCGTTTGCCCCGGCGGTAAATCCGAAATTCGTCCCCCCGTGGAACATGTACAAATTGACACTGGCGCCGCGTTTGATCATTTTTTCATAGACATTGGCGAAACTGTTTTCACCGACCGCATCCTCCCGGATCATGTGTTTTTCGCCCCAGTGGTCAAACCAGCCGTCCCAGAATTCCATACAGCAATCCGGTTCATCGGGGCGCAGTTTTCTCACTGCGGCAAATGCCTCGTCGCTGTGCGTGCCGAAATTGGCAGTCAGCCATGCGCCATCCAGACCGCCGCCGATGGGACAGTTACCGTAAGGTCCGTCACTGGTGAACAGCGGCACATCGATCCCCAAACGGATATACATATCCCGCAGATAACGCATATAGTTGTGGTCATTGCCGAATGATCCGTATTCGTTTTCCACCTGCATCATGATCACCGGACCGCCATGAGTGGACAGGAACGGCACGATCCGGGCAAACAATACGGTAAAGTACTCTTCCACCGCGTTGAGATAGGGTTCATTCATCCGGCGCAAAGCGATTCCGGGAACGGCATTGAGCCAGCCGGGGAATCCGCCGTTATCCCATTCGGCGCAGATATACGGACCGGGGCGCAGGATCATTTTCAAATTCCGCCGGGCGACTTTGCTGATGAAGTTTTCCAAATCGCAGATCCCGTCAAACACGAATTCACCGCGATGCGGTTCATGCAGATTCCACGGTATGTAAGTTTCTATACAGTTCAACCCGAGGGCGACCGCCTTATCCAGCCGGTCGTCCCAAAGTCCCGGATGCACCCTGAAATAGTGCAGTGCACCGGAAATCAGTTGTTCCCGGCCCGGTACAAAACGGTAATTTTGCGTTTTGTTATTCATTTGTCGAAAATCACGCCATCAACAGTAGCACGGCATTTTTTGAATTTCTTATACATTTCAAACATTTCCGGGGACAGTTTGGCGCCGAATCCGGAAGCAACCACTTTGGGATCGCTCTCTTTGGCTGCGAAAAATGAGGTATCGTCGAAAACCATCATTTCGGTATAGTTGCTCTGATTGATCTTTTTGTCCGCGATGAGGAATCCCGGAGAAGCGACATAAGCATTGCCGCTGATTTTGCACCGTTCTCTTGCCACACCGTTGAGCCGGAACGTATATTTGCTCTGACCGGAAATGATGCAGTTGTTAAGTTCCAGCACCCCTTTGCCGCTGTTGGTGACGGTGATCAGTTTTTTACCGCCGCGGATGGTGCAGTTCTGAAAGGTCAGGATACCGTTGCCGAGTTTGGCGACCGGATTATCATCCTGTGCCGAAGTTTCGATAAGACAGTTTTTGAAAATTCCCTGACATTCACCGACCTGCAGCACCTGTTCAAAGGGCTTGTTGCCGGAAATAATGCAGTTTTCAAAGACGTGCGTACCGGTACCGACGATCGAAACGCCCTCTTCAAAGCAGTTGTCGATGATCAGACAGTTTTTGTAGTAAGCGTTATTATCCGCCACGTTGCAGATACCGGCGGAGGAACAGCGGATCGCCACACAATTTTCATAAAACGTTTCGCCGCCGTGGCAGGACATTCCCTGACCGCAGTTGTCGATGGAAACGCAATTGATGTAGCGGACATTTTTGCGGTGGATGCTGTCGGAATCGAATCCGTCATTGCGGGAGTGGGTGATGAAAAAGTTTTTGATGGTGACATTGTCGCCGTGGACATAGAATCCTTCATTGGCGGGAAGCATGACCTCCACACCGGTGATCTTCATACCTTTGGGCAGGTGGAAACGCACTACCTTATTGGCTTTATCCCACCAGAATCCGCCGGGAGTGCGCTGCAACTCCTGGGAATCGTGGCAGTTTTTGGCAGGTTTGCCATTCAGGAACCAGATCTGCGTACCGTCATGCCAGTAGTTCTCCTCTTTCACACTTTTCATCCGGTTGCTCATCGGCCAGAAAGGCAGAGAGTAGATATAGCCGTAATCGTGCTTCCACTGTTTTGCCGGGATCACCGCCAGTCCGCTGAATACCGCGCCGTTGCCGTTGATGACCACCGGATCCTTTTCCGTGCCGGAAGTCCGGACGGAGAAAGCTCTGCCGTTGACTCCGGGATAGGATTCACGGTAAACTTTACCGGTATTGATCACCTCCATATCGGCGCTGACCTGATTGCGGAGCAATTCCAGCCCGCGGGAGATACTCATTACCGGCTGTTCTTTGGTACCCGGGTTGCTGTCTTTGCCCTTTACGTTATCGACATAAATGGTGACAGCCGCATGAAGCGAAAAAGTTCCGGCAGCAAACAGTGCTGCCATCATGTGTTTGAACATTCCTGACATAAACAACTCCTTTTGTAAATTTTCGTTGGCACAAACTGCCTCACATGCTTATAAGATATCATCATATCAAATTTTTACAATCTGCCGCAACGAAAAATACTGATTTTCTGACATTTTTTTTACAGTTCCGACCTTACCATGCAACTTGCGGCAGCAATTCACTGCGGGCAAGTTTTTTGTTTCCGGCAGAAATTTCCACAAAAAATCGGCTGTCATTTCCGGCTTTGGCAAAGGTCAACGCTTTGGAAAAAGCCTCTCCGGCAGCGGGAAGTTCCGCTTCGCAGGCGGCAGTTTCCAGAATATTGCCCCGGGCATCGGCGGCAGAAAATGAGAGACGGAAATTTTTCTGCGCCCCGGTACGGTATCCGGAAACGGTCAATACCACTTTGCCGTCTGCAACGCTCCGGGAAACGCCCAGAACCACGTTTTTATCCAGATAATCGACTCTGCCGGGGAAGTATGCCGCGATCATTTCCGATCGGAAAACATGTTTTTCACCGGGTTGATAAGCGGTTTTCGGGAAAATATTTTCGCAGCTCAACACATCTTTGGTGTAGTGATACGCCACTCCTTCCCCCCGGAAATCCGCCGGATCGACCACCATGCCGAAAAGCAGATCATCATGCACCATTGCCCGCCACGGCTGTGCCAGACGGCTGTAATCCTGCGCCAGAGCATGGGTGCAGACTGCCGGACGATCCAGCACGCAATCTTTCCCGGGCTGCTGCAAGTATGCGACATCCAGCACCTTGCCCATTTCTCCGGTCTGTTTGACCGGGATGAAAAGCCGCACACTGTCCAGATCCATACCCCGGTCAAAATCCACCATGATATGCTGCCAGAAACTTCTTGTCATCCGTTCTTTGGCGACATTGGTCAAAGCGGTTGCCACTTTGACCACCGCCGAATCCCGGCTGATGGTGACGGACCGTTCCAGATTTGCCCATGAGCTGAATACCGCACTCATTTTTACGGTGACCTCATCGGGGGTATTTTTGATGATCTCCGCCGTATAGGGGACATTTTTTTTGATCAGCCCCTCTTCCCAGCCCCAATCCTCCAGACCGGCGAAGTTGGTTTTACCCACCAGGGAAATGCCGTTGCCGACCTCCACGGTGGAAAAGACCACTTCGGGGAAAAAGTGCCGTTCATCATCCTCTTCCTTGATGGCAAGTTCGGCGATCCTGCCGTTGGAACCGGGCAGGATGACCACTTTGATCCGGGAGTTTTCCATGACCAGCGCCGGTTGACCGTCGGAATACTCCGTTTTTTTGACCGAACATGCCGCAGAAACCGACATGATCGCGCAAAAAAGCACGATGGCGAGCAGAAATTTTTTCATCATTTATTTTCCTTTGCCGCAGGCACAATGGGGGCATCGTAGATTTTGAATTCATCCATCCGGCAGGAGACTTGCGGATGATGATGCTGAAAGGGCGCTCTGCCGCAAAACACCATCGAGTCGGCTTTGGCAATCATGGGATAGACGACGGAATCTTTGACCTCACGGATCAATTTGCCGTCCACGTAGAATTTGCGGTTTTTGCCTTCCCATGAAAAGACGACATGATGCCACTGTCCCGGTTTCCAGTCGGCGGCATCCACGCCGAAAATATTTTCATTCATGCACTGCGTCCAATCGTAAGTGGTTTTGTAGACCCGTTTCTCTTTTTTGGCGGATTCAACGATTATCAGCCGCCACTGCTTGCCGCGTTTACCTTTCTGATAGATGTAGCCAAAGCGGATATTAAGGGAGGAACCTTCCTGCCGGAATTCATCGTACCTTGCCAGATTGAAAAGCCACGCAAAAGGAGCCGCTTTACCGGCTTCCACCTGCTTTTTCTCCGCATCATTCATTGAGGCGGCAACGTAAAATTCGATCGCGCCCTTTTCCGGATCGTGGTGCTGTGCCGGTTTGACCGTCAACGCCCGGAACGGCATTTCCATACCGTTGTACCCGATGTTCAGTCCCGGTTTGATATCCAGAGCTTCACCGGAAAATCCGCCGTTGCCGGTGGTTGATCCGATGTGCCCGACCACGGAACAGCTTTTTGCGGCGGTTTCCGCATTGATGTTTTCATCAAAGGGAAAATAGAGCAGCTCCTCGGCAGCTCCGGCACCTGACAATGCGGCAGCGATCACCGCGATGGAACAAATTTTTGCAACATTCATTTTTTTCATCCTTTCAATGGTTGATTTTATTCGATTCCCGGCCAGGTATCCCCGACGCCGACACCTCCGGCGGCACGGATCTCCCGGGTGCTTTTCAGCAGCGGCAATGCCGAATACATATCGCCGATGACCCCGTAGTACCAATATTTTTTATCCAGCACCAGTGCGGCCTGATTGACCAGATCGATCAGCGCCCGGGGAGAATCCGCCGCCATGATCAGCACGTTGTTTTCCAGACGGATCTCAAAGGTGCCTTTTGGGGCGTTGTCGATCAGCATGATGCCCTTTGCCGGAACTTTGCCGTCGGTAAGCAGTTCATGGACGACATCGTTGCGTTTGGCAGTCTGCCGGTAGTAGAAGGGGAAATATTCGGCAAAACGCTCACCGGCATAGCGGGTGAATTCCGCCGGTTCCGCCGGAAGCACGATGGGCAGAGCCGCAGCTTTGCCGTCCGTAATGGTGACAAAGGGGAATGCCAGCAGATCTTTTTCAGCTACTTTGAAAAGGGTCGATTTCCAGGAAAATTCCACGGTACTTCCGGCTTTGAGCGCCAGGTTTGCGCTGTCGCTGTTTTTGACGGCGGTTTTACCGTCAACTTTGATCTCCACGGGCAGCGATCTGTCCGGCATGCGGAAGGTAATTTTGCCGTTATAGGGCGTTTTGAAAACGATTTTTGCCGTACCCTGCGCGCAATCAGCGGTAAAAGAGGCATCGGCATCGACTTTGCTTCCGGCGGCGATTTCAGCGGCAGTGATATACAAGCCGATCTGATACTGTTTGAGTTCATCGGTAAATCCGGTCATTCTGCCGCTGACATGATTGGACAGCACTTTACCGTCTCTTTTGGTAAAAATATAATCTCCGGCACCGATATATTTATTGTCGGCCAAGGGGGCAGTTTTTGCCGTATTTTTCATCTGATTGCCGATGAAGTAAACGGTTTTCAACCCTTTTCCGTAACGGGAGTGCCACAATTTGCCGGCGTTGCGCAATGCGGGGATGGTCTGATATCCGGCGCGGATGGTTTCCGAGAGGATCGGCTGGTAGTAGATGAATTTTTCACAGCCCCAGTTTTCCACGATGTCAAAGAAAAACGCCCGGTGGAAGCAGAAAAGCAGCGTCATATCCCGCAGGGAATTGTAAAATTCCTTGATCTTCTCTTTGGAAAAAGTCCGCCACGGCAGTGTTGCCCCGTGCCGTTCATGGTCGAGCCCCACGCAGAAGTTGTGCGGTTTGGAACCGATCATAAACCGCATGACATCCTGCTCATCCACCGCGGTGAATGTTTCAGAAAAAGTCGCATCTGTCAGGCAGTTGTCACTGCGGAAAGCATTGAAGTAGATGCTCATGCGTCCGGCGATACCTCCGGAAACCCCCAGCCGGTATCCGTCACGGTTTTTCAGCTTATGGGTATGATCCATCATCAAGGCGTAGCCGACTGCTTCGCGGACATAGACATTGCCGTTGTCGTCATAGGCTCTGCCGGGGTGTTTATCCACGCCGGGCATGGGCACAGCTGCCCAGCCGACACCGGCGGCGCAGTCAAAGGCAAAACCGGAAATATCCAGCGTTTCCGCCGCTTTACTCATCGCCCGGAGGGTCATATCCGCGAAACGGTTGCCGTAAACCAGCATCCGGACATCGGTACCGCCGGTAAGCACCCAGTTGGAAGCGACATTGGTGGCACGCTTGTCGGTGAGAATAGCTTCGGGGAAGTGTCTTTCCGCGAAATTTTTATCTGCCCAGGTGATCATGTAGAACATGTAAGCGATATTGGCAGAGCGGTAGCCGTTGATGGCGCGTTGACGGATTTCGGCGTATTTCACCGGGTCATAAAGTTTGGAACGCGGCGAATTGAAGTCATCCGGATATTTATACAAATCCGGACGGATCTCCCAGTCGCCGACACCGGCAAAAGGTGCATAGCCCCATGACCATGCGCCGTAAGCACCGCTCATGCGCCGGGTGGGTTCGGGAGAGTAGAAGTGTTCCGGACGTTTCCCGAAACGGCCGCCGTAGTAGGTGTCGTTGAATCCCTCCGGAGTGGAGGAGATCCGGGGGTCGATGCCCTCGGCAGGATGGAAAAATTCCGGTTTGTACTCCTGATAATCCGCCACGGCATTGATATATTTATAATCCGGATCAAAGGCGTAACTTACGAAACTGATCTCATTTTTTTCGCCTTTGGCAAGCACCATGCGCATACCGGTGAAAAAATTCTGCGCCTTTTTGACGTTACAGCCGTTTTCCATGTGGTTGACGATCTCTTCCGGGGAAAGTCCGGCGGCGATACCGCTTTTTTCATCGTAAACACACGCCATGGGGAAAATACCGTGCAGTCCTTTGTTGTCCATATCCCGGCGCACCCGTTTGAAATTGCGTGAACCGTTCCAGTATTCAAACTTTTTGAATGCCAGCGGAAAAACCTGATGGATAAGCAGATGCAGTTCACCGTCAGAGAGGTTGGTCACATAGACATCGGTCCGCAGATACTTGCGGTCAGGGGTAAAGACCGCTTTGACCGCCATTTTTGGATCATCAGCGGTATAATCGGCGGTAATGATCCCGTTTTTATTTTCGCTTTTGACCAGTTTGAGAGCGATTTTGGCATGTTTCTTTTTGCCGTTGAATATCTGCAGCGTATCCAGCGGCGAACCGAAGTTTTTACCGTCAACCGTGTACTGGTATTTACCGTTTTGCGGAACAGATACCCGCAAATTGCCGGCGGCAAATGCCGCTGTAACTGCCAACGCGGCAAAAATCACGAACACTTTTTTCATTCTTTGCACTCCTTTATATTATTCCTATGGGTTCGTCAATTTCTCTTGCCACTGGTCACAAACAGAATACTGTCACCGACCGCATCTCCGGCGATATCAAATGCTTCTTCCGCACTCATCGGAGAAACATGTCCGTCACAATATCCCACATGGGAATTCCGATTGTGCCAGAGCGCAATCACTCCATCATACCCCGTACTGATCGTGCCGTTGCCGCCGTATGCTCCGGACAACGAAACCGGCATACTTTCAGACGGTACTTTTGAAGTAAAGCAGCCATGCTTTACTTCATCATGATGAAGTCTTGAAAATTCCATTTCATTCTCCTGTGTTCAAACATATTTCGTTCTACTCAAATCAGCGACAATCCTCTGACTGCCGTAAATTCCCTGAATATTCAAAGTACGATATCGGCGATCACCGGTGAGTGATCAGTGGCATCCAGAGCATCCTGATCCTCGATGACCAGTTGTTTAAGCACTCTGGTTCCTTTGCGCACGCCGATGTGATCCAGCGACAACTCATTGGGTTCAGCGGTAGTTCTGCCGTGATA
Organism: Lentisphaerota bacterium; assembly: GCA_015061495.1. GTDB lineage: Bacteria > Verrucomicrobiota > Lentisphaeria > Victivallales > Victivallaceae > UBA1784. The sequence continues at coordinate 5,514 of SUWL01000028.1, read as the reverse complement.
TCTGCCGTCGGCGCCCCGTTTCGGGTCACGGTGCCACGAACTGTTGGCAGAAAATTCATCCGCACACTCACAGCAATCCACGTAGCCTTTTTCATGGAGCATCATCCAGGTGCGCGACTCCAGACCGCAATTCATATCGCCCATAAAGAAGGCGGGACACCGGTATTTTGCTTCGATATACTGCAATTCAGCGAGCATATCTTTGGCATTGTAACAGCGCAAAGCCTCATCCGCCACATCCCACTTGTACCAGAAATGGGTGTTGAATACGCCGAAAACGTTGCCGCTTTCCTTATCCTTGAATACCGCCCAGGTGTAACCTTTGGATTGATCGAGAAACCAGTGGTAAAGTTTGAAACTGCACTCCAGCAATTCAAGGCGGCTGCGGCGGTAAACCAGCGGCACATAGTTCTGCTGATCGCCGTTTCCGGCAGGAACCGGCTCAAACTCATCTGCCAGACCTTTGAAAAGTTCCGAATCCTGCCATGCGGGAGTCACCTCTTGCATACCGATCACATCCGGAACATATTTTTTCATCACTCCAAGCAACTGAATATCCCGCACTGCCACCTCATTGCCGAAGTAGTTGCCCCACACATTGCTGGTCATCAAACGGATCGTCATTTTTCAACCTTTGCTGTTTCAATTTAACCGACGGCAGGTTTTTCCTTTGCGGAAATCCTGTTCCAAAGAGATATTTTCCAAATCGCATCCGGGATTGGCGATTCTTTTTTCCAGCATTTCCACCAGCATTTTCACCCCGTATGCACAGTTGTTCAGGAAACCGGTAAGCTCCGGCACTGCCGCATTGGCGACGGAACGGAAACTTAAAATCGAGAGATCTTCCGGTATCCGCACGCCGTGGCGCATGGCATCAAAAAAGATCCTGCCTGCCAATGTGTCGTTGTGAATAAGCAGTACCGTCGGACGCCTTTCTGCCGCAAACCACAGTGGGATGACATTATTCACCGGCGCCAGGAGAGAGGCTTGGCACTCAAACACCGGCACTTCCGGCAGAATCTCCTGCAATGAAATACAATAAGGGTCATCCGGCAAACCGACGAAGCCGAATTTTTCATGCCCCAGATCTTTCAAGTATTCCACCGCCCGCCGGACAGCAGAGCGGTGGTCATACTCAACTCCGCTGAAATATTCCGACTGATTCCACGTAACTATCGGAATATTCAGCTGTTTGAGCCGTTCATGGTTATGCAGAGTGATCAAACCGCAGACATCGTGGGCGCAGATGGTATTGAGCGTTTCGATCATCTCAGCCTCCAGCTTGTCAGAAGTGATATTCTCACCGCCGAAAAAAGCGAACAATGGGGTGTAACCTTTTCTCCGAAGCTCTCTTTGCAGTGCAATCATAACTTCCGTATACCCCTGATTGACCGGATATGGCATCCAGACACCGACTGTATTGCTCTGTTTCGCCCGCAGATTGCGCGCAAGCATATTGGAACGGTAATTATGCTTTTTGACCAGTTCCAATACCAGTTCCTGTTTCTCTTTGGCAATACGCTTGTCGGCATTGCCGTTGAGAATAAGTGATACCGCACTGGGGGAAACCCCCGCCATAGCGGCGATATCTTTCATTTTAATGCGCATGATCATCCTTGCGTAAAACGTTATACTCTACTTCGCAGAATAAAATAATACCACTTTTCCGATTTGTCAATACTGCCGGAAAAAATTATTGTATTTTTTCTGATAAATTACTGATCCGGTTATCCTTGCCGGCATTGAGCCGCAGCAATCCGGCAATACCGCCAAGACGGCGGATAAGCACCTGATAATTAAGTTCCTGCATCCAGATGTCCTCATTGACTCCCGCCATATCGACATCCACGGGCACTCCGGTCAATGCTGCCGCCGCCAGAGCAGCCGGCACCGCATCACCTGCCGCCGATATCCGCAATTTCTCATCGCCTAAAAACCGGAGCAGTTCCACCACGCTGACCAGATCCTGCACCCTCATGGAGAAAAATGATTCATCAAATGCCAGTGTGAAACGTTCCGGATTGCGGATGGCTTTTGCCAACTGCCACGCCTGGCTGCCGGAACCGGTCAGCTCCACCAGCCGGACACGCTGTCCATCGCGGAGGATCTTTGCCAGTTTCTCCGCCTGACACCCATCGGAAAACCAGTCGGTATAAGCACCGGCAGCGGCGATTATCAGCACTTCATCATTTTTGACCTCATCCGGACGGAGATCCACGGTGGTGATCCGGTTGCCCGCTTCCCGGTTGGAAACGATCCTGCCGAATGCCTTGCCGCCGGGAACATCCCAGTACGCGGAAACTCTTTCCACTGCCCCTTTGGTGAAATCCCCTGCTCCGGAGAGCAATTCTTTGAGCAGCTCTTTGCGTTCACGCTGCCATGCTGCCGGATCTCCGTTGGTGTCCGGAAGATTCTGCAGCAGGAAATTTTCCAGTGCTTCATAAGCCTTTTCCGCACTCCGGGCAGTGGCGGCAGCCGGTTTGGCACCGCTGTGCCAGATAACTTCCGGCGGCGGCGGAGCATCATCGGATTCGATGATCTTCTCTCCCCGGTCGATCCCCTGCAGTTCCCGCACTAAAAAGGCGTAGACATGCTCCCGGGTGCGCCGGTTGTAGTTGTGACCGTCTTCGTAATGGAAGTTATGCACCTTATCCGCCGCATCGTACAGGGCGTAAACCTTTTTCAACTGCGGCACTTCATACCACGGATTGCAATTGGTCCAATCCCCGGTGACACTGGGAAGCATGACCGGCCGGGGGGCACAGGCTGCCAACACATCAAAACTGGTCAACCCGCTCACCCGCAATGCCGGACCCTCTTCGCAACCGCAGCCGCCCTGGAAATGGGCAGAGAGCATACAAACCGGCGCAAGCACCTTAATCCTTTCATCCAACGCTGAAATAAACCAGGTTTGCGAACCGCCTCCGGATGCTCCGGTACAGCCGATGCGTCCGGCATCGACTTCCGGCAGAGAAGCGATAAAATCCACCGCCCGCATGCTGTTGACCGTCTGCATGCCAAAGGTGGAAACCCCGGCAAGCGCGCCTTTGCGCTTCATTTCCCGGTCGAGGTCATGCGGGAAGTCGTTACACTCATTGTAGCCGATCATATCGTAGGCAAAGACAGCGAAACCCAGTTTTGCCAATTCAAAACAGCGCATCACCACTCCGCCGTCGGGCGCGTGGTGGATCCTGCCCGTTGACCAGTGACCGTGAGGACAGAGCAAACCGGGAAGTTTGCCTTCAAATTTCTCCGGCAGAAAAAGTGAACCGGTAAGCCGCAAGCCCGGCAGAGAATTTACGACCACATCTCTGATATTCACACCGTGATACTCTTTGGCAGCAGATTGGTACACCTCTGCGGGGGGCAGTTCCATTTCCGGCAGCAGTCCGGCACTCAACAGCAGACGGCGGCGCACCTGACAGGAGCGTTGACGGTGTTCCTCAATGGTTGCCGGGACATACGCTTCCCTGGCAGAATCCATGGTAAAAGCACTGATCAACCGGCGGTCAAGCACGATGCTCTCGTCCGATGCCAACAGCGGGATATCATATTTTTTCATCATGTTACATACTCCGTAATGTTACTCCTGACCGCACCATTTTTTCAAATTGGTGATTGATTCCAGCAACGCCGCCTGCTGATCGGAACAACAGGAATGCTCTGCGATAATGATACCTTCAAAACCGTCATTTACCAACGATTTAACGATCTTTTCCAACGGCAGTATACCGCAGCCGACCGGGGCGCCGGAGACTCTTGAACCATCGGCATTGGTATGGGAAAATTTGCCGTATTTTTCATCGTTCCGGCGGTCTTTGGCGTGAATATGGACGATATCTTTACGGAAAAATGCCAGTGCCTGTTCCACATTTTCGCCGCAGTGGATGAAATTGCCGGTATCAAAGCAGCAGCGGCATGCGGGGATGGCATCCAGATAACTTTTCAACCCGCTTGAAGCGGCAAAACTCTTGCCCGGTCCATCGAAGTCTTCCATCACCATCTGCACACCGATGGCAGCCAATTCTCCGCAAAGTTTGCCCAACCGGGCAATGGCGGCGGCTTTCAATTCCGGAGTGTCATCACGAACCGGGATGGGCATGACGAAGTGGACATCGGCGAGGTACGCCATTTTCAGCAGTTTGGCAATGCGCTCTTCGACATCACCGGCAAAGTCCAGGAAACAGTAGATCGAAGAGATGTGCAGGATATTTTCCCGGAAGATCAGCAATTTATCCAAATCCAGCTCATCAAGGTCGATTTCCACATATTTGTACCCCATGCCGCGTACCTCCCGGCACACATCGTAGAAGCTTTTGCCGGTCTGTTCCATGACATTGACGATCTCAAAATTAAAAACACCGAATTCCATCTTATTTATCCTCCATCACCAGTTTTTCCCGGACGTAATCCAAGAGGTCGATCCAGTTTTCTGTGGTGAATTTATGTCCGCCGATATCCATAAAAAATGCCGTTTCATTACCGGTGCGGTGGCGCACGGCAGGAAATTTGCCGCCGTCCAGACCTTTCATGCCGAAAATTTTCCACGCATCCTGCGCCGCCTGCAGCGACATGAATTCGCCGTGCGGGTCAGCATAGGTATCATCTTCGGAATCGGCAATGTAGAGCATCCGCGGAGCAATAGCGGCAAGCAGGAAGTGCTGATCCACCGGATATTCCATATCCCGCTGGACATATTCGCTGAATTTACCGCAATACCAGTGGTTGTTCCAGAGATCCATCCATTCGAAGTTCTCACCGAAGTAATGGTGCGCCATTTTTGCACCGCAGCATCCCGCTCCGGATGAGACCGTAAGCGTGATCCGCGGATCGTTGGCACCTGCCCAGAGGGCGGTTTTACCCAATCGGGAGTGTCCGTGGACGATCAATTTTTTCATATCCAGTTCCGGCTGGCTCTCCAGGGCGTCGATCGCCCGGAAAATTCCCCATGCCCAGGCACTGATGACTCCGAATTTACGGTTGGGATCAAGCCACTCTTCTTTGGTGTGGAACATACTTAAAATGCTCTCTTCAAATCTGCCGTAGCGGTCGGGGGCAACTTCGTAGTAGTTGAGTGTGGCAGAAGCGAAACCGGCTTTGAGGACTCTCTCAAATTCAAAACGGTCTTTCTGAATACCCCGCTGATCTTCTCCGGCTCTGCTGTCGCTCAAGCGGGCAAGGAAGCGTTGGGGATAGCGGACAAAGGGATGATAGGTCACACCGGGATCATCGGTCGTGGCATGGTTGCCTTTGAAATTCATCCCGAAAAATACCGGCACTTTGCCCTTGCGTTCTTTAGGGATGTAAAGGAGCATGTGCAGAACTTTTTTCTTCCCTTTATGGCGGCAGACGATATCGATTTCCCGGCGGATGGCAAGTCCGTCAAAAGCCTCTGCTTCACTGGTGAGGTCAAAACGCAGCTCTTCACAGCGCGGCGGAATTTCACCATACATGTATTCGCCCATGAGCCGGAGCAATTCCGGACGGATGCGGTTGTTGAATTCCTGCGGTGTG